>JAYFSB010000029.1:0-9770 GCA_040946865.1 Burkholderia sp. | reverse complement strand
TAATGAGCGAGAACCAGGCCTGGGGCCCGCCGACCATCTGAATGGCACCCAGGACGACCGACAACAAACCAGGACAATTTCGTTCATGATCGATTCGCTTCGCAGGCTTGACGACATCGCGAATGCAGACACTTGATCAGCATTGCCTTAACTGCTCTAGCAGCACTGACAGGCCGTTGATGCTCTTGCAAAAGTCAACGGCGTCGCGATACAGATACACCTTCAGATCTTCGTCGAAACGGAACATGCCGTCCTCCCCAACGCGCCCATCATCGCGACCAGCAGCTCGACGCTCACCCGGTTGAGCAAATGCGCCCACACCCGCGCTCGTGGGGCACCGTGGTTGCCGCCGGGACCGGCGCGACCGAACGCCGTGTTGCCCACTTTGACTTCCACGAACGGCGAGGCGGGTTCTGAGCTCGGCTCCACGCGCTTGCGCGCCTCCTTCGTCTCGTATTTGCCGGCGCGCCTGATACAAAGCCTGCACGGCAAGCCCGTATTCCCTCGCGTACGACGACAAGGTTACGCCTGCAAGGTCCGCCCGCCTCGACATGGGCATCCCACAATCCATGGCATCTCCAGATCGCATGAAAATGCCAGATGTACCTCGCTGCCGTCAAATCCGTAAGAGCGGGTTTATCGATCGCTTACAGCCGAGCTGAGCCGCCAGCGCGCTTTCGCGATAGTGGCGCGCAGCCTTCTCCTGGTCACCGAGATGCTCGAACAGGCTGGCCAGCGCGCGATGTGCGCCGACCTTCAGCGCCGCGCTGTCGGACAGCTTCAACGCCGATTCCAGGAAGGACTGCGCCTTGCCCCACAGCTGCTGCTTCTGGCAAAGCCGGCCCAGAGCCACCAGCATTTCGGCGTCGTCGGGATGATCGCGCTTCCAGCTCTCGGCCTTCTGGATCAGCAGCAGCGCATCGCTGCCGGCCGTGTCGGGATAGCGGCGCAGCAGGCGCGCATCCCAGTTATGGACCAGCGCGTCCTCGACGATCCGGCGCGCCTCGGGCTGGCGCTCCAGCGCCACCAACAGCTCGGCAGCCAGGTCGGCCAGCCGTGGCGACTGCCGCTCGGCGGCCGACAGCGACTGCCACACTTCCAGCAGCGCCTCGGCGTCGTGGCGACGGTCGCGCAGTAGGTGCTCGGCGGCCTGCTGGCGCATCCGCACAGAGGCGGCCGGATGTAGCGCCTCGCGCTTCTCCAGCACCTTGGCCAGCTTCAGCACCTCGGCCCAGTTCTTGAGCTGCTGCTGCGCGCGCAGCGCGACCTGCTGGGCATGGATGCGCTTGCCGCCCGAAGCCTGCATCTCGGCCAGTGCGGCCAGCGCGCCCTCGGCGTCGCGCGCCTCGGCGCGCATGTCGGCGGTGGCCAGCAGGCGCGCTTCCTGCCATTCGTTGGCATCGACGCGGGCCAACCATTCGTCGCGGCGCGTATACTCGTGCATGCGATGCGCGGCAACCGCGCCCATCAGGCCCGCCGCGCTCTGGTTGTCGTCGACCGACAGCGCGTCGCGCGCGGCCTTCTCGGCGCGCGAGAAACGGCCCGCGTAGAGATTGGCGATCGCGGCGCGCAGCGAGGCATGCGCTTTCTCGTGGCGCATCCGCTTGCGATAGGCAGCCACCCGCTGTGGCATGCGCCAGATGTTGCGCACGATGCGCAGCAGCGCGTAGATCACCACGAACAGCACGACGATCGAGACAATGAACAGGTTCAGCGATACGTCGGCGCGATACGGCGGATAGACGATCAGCACCTGCCCGCCGTCGAAGCGGCCGACCATCGCGAGCGCCACGGCGATCGCGAACAGCACGGCCAACCACAGAATTCCTCGCAGCGTCATCGTCAACCCCGGCTGTTGAACTGTTGGATGGCGTTGAGGCTGGTGTTCAGGTTCGGCACCGCGACCGAAAGCGACGCGGCATCGACCTGCTTCAACAGATCCTCGACGGTCCGGGTGTCGTTCGACGAAGCGTCGAAGTAATGCGCGAGCGCCGTCTGCGCCGCGTGCAGGTCGGATTTCATCGCCGAATCGTTGCGTGCGAGCAGCGACAGGCGCGCCGTCAGCAGGCGCAGCTTGACGTTCTCGCACACGAAGTAGCTTTGCTCGGGCGAGGTCAACATCGCATCGGCGTTGTCGATACGGCGCACCTGCACCAGGCTCGTTAGCTGCGCGCCGATGCCGGCGATCACCTTACGCCACCAGACCCTCCAGCGCGGCTGGCCGGTCGCGGCCACCTCGCGGGCGATATCGCCCGGGTGGGCGGCGCGCGGCCGTGCCTGCCCGGTCGGTGCCTCGCCCGACAGCGGCAGCGCGTCGATCCGGCCGATCGCATCGTCGAGCTTGATGGTCAGGCCGGTGAGATCCACCGAGGGCGCGCCCTTGAGCTTGTCGATGTCCTGCGCGATGGCCTCGCGCACCGCGATCGCCTGCGCGCCCTGCGAGGTCGCCAGCTGCTGGTCGGCGTTCTGCAGCGCGACCAGGGCCAGCGGGACATTGCCCGTCAGCTGCAATTGCTGGCTCGCGCCGGAGAGAGTCTGCTCGACCTGGTCGAGTAGCCAGGCGTCGCGGTTACGCGACAGATCCTGGTATTGCTGCTGCAGCACCTGCTGCTGGGCCTGCGCGTCGGCCAGCTTGCCGGCGAGCTGCGAGAGCTGGCCGTCGACTTGATGTGTGTTCGCCAGCGCCTGGTCGGACTTGTCGCGGATCTCGGCGGTGGCGGCATCGAGCGCCTTCTGCCGCTGCACCGCAAGCTGGTCTAGCTTCTCGATCTTGCAGTTCAGCACGAAACCGCCCGCGCCGGCGGCGCAGGCCAGTATCACCACCACGCACCACAGCCGCCCGCCGGCAACACCGCCCAAGCGGCGCGGCTGCTGCGCCTCGAAGGGCGTGAAGGGAGCATTGGACGGCGTCGCGAGCCGCGGCGGCGCGGCAGCGAAACCCTGGGAGAAAGCCTTGCTGGAATCGTTGGTATCTGTCACGCGAGAGGGCACCGATGCGGCTTGCGCCGCGTGAACGGCCGAGCCGGCCAACGTTCGGAAGGCGTGGACGATGCGTTGGTCGCCCGCGCCGGACTGCGTAATCGTATCAAAACCCATTGCCCGCGCCATATCCGCGATGCGCGGATGGGGCGCGATCAGTGGCGCGTGCCTGAGCGCGTCGCGCTCGGCACCGGTCAGGTGCTCGTCGGCGAGCTCACGCAGGTTGCGCACGCCTTCCGAGCTGGTAACCAGCCAAGCATGCGGCTCGCCCGCCAGCAGCGCGTGCACGCGCTCCCAGGTACCTATTGAGGGCTCCGGCACGATGCGGCGGTAGGCGACCACCAACTCGACCTCGGCACCGGCCTCGCGCAGCCGGTCCGAGAGCCAGTCACGGCCGCCATCGCCGCGCACGATCAGCACGCTTTTGCCGGCCAGCGAGACATTGGCGGCGGGCGCTGCGGGATAATCGGAGGTCGGGTTCACGGAGGGCTGGGCTTCGGCACTGGTTTTATCGCCAGTAGCAGCGGCCTTCGCACCGCCGCTGTCGCACTCGCCGCCGCCATGGCGGCCGTGGTCATCGGTGGCGGTACCCGCACCGGCCTCCAACGAAGCGCGCGGCGCGACGGGAACGAACGCCCGTTCGATCTGCGCGTAGAGGTTTTCTGAGTCGTAGCGCGGCTCGCCGCCGCTTGCCTCGTCCGAAGTGCCGGGCGCAATCACGCGATACGCCGGCGCGGCGATACCGTGGCGTGCCAGCGCGGCCACACTGCCGGGACCGACCACGCCGATCGGCAGCGAATGCGGCCAAATCGCGTTAAAACGCGCCAGCGCTCGATCGATCGCGTTGGGCGAGACAAACACCACCAGCGCATAGGCGTCGAGCCGCGCGCAGGCGGCGTCGAGCGGCGCGTGATCGGCCACCGGCGCGATGTCGATGAGCGGGAAGTCGAAGACCTCGATGCCGGCCGCCGCGAGTTGCGCGGCGAGCGCCGCCGATTGCCCCTCGGGCTTCGTCAGCACTGCTGTGAACACGCGGGTCTGGGCCATCAGGTCTTGTCTCCGAGCAGCGCCTCGATAATCTCGAAGGCACCCTGCCGCTCGAGTTCATCGGACACCTGTTTGCCGAGCGCGAGCGCCTCGTCGTGGGTGGTCACGGCCGCGTCCTGGCGCACCGTCAGCACGCGCGTGCCGCTGGTGTTCGACACGCGCCCCGTCAGTTCGAGCCGCTCGCCGTGCCAGACCGCGTGCGCGGCCAGCGGCACCGAGCAGCTGCCGCCCAGCGCACGCGATACCATCCGCTCGGCCTCGGCGGCCAGCACGGTAGCGCGGTCGTGCAGCGGCGCAAGCCAGCGCGCCACGTCCTCGCGCGAGGCTGCGATCTCAATGCCGAGCGCGCCCTGGCCCGCGGCGGGCGGGCTGGTCTCGACGTCGATCAGCATGCGGATCCGTTCGCCGAGCCCGAGCCGCTTGAGCCCGGCCGCGGCCAAGATGATCGCGGCGTAGTCGCCGCGATCGAGCTTGGCCAGGCGCGTATCAAGATTACCGCGCAGCGGGCGCACGTCGAAGTCCAGATAGTGGGCGCGCAACATCGCCTCGCGGCGCAGGCTAGAGGTGCCGACGATTGCGCCGGTGGGCAGTTCGTCGAGCGAGGCGTAATCATTGGAGATGAAGGCGTCGTGCGGGTCCTCGCGGCTCATCACGGTGCTCAGCGCGAAGCCCTCGGACAGCGACATCGGCACGTCCTTGAGTGAATGCACGGCCAGGTCGGCCCGGCCGTCGGCCAGCGCATTCTTCAGTTCCTTTACGAATAGACCCTTGCCGCCAACCTTTGACAAGGTTCGGTCGAGAATCTGATCCCCACGCGTTGTCATCCCGAGGATTTTCACGTCGCAAGCTGGATATAATTTGCGCAGCGCGTCACGCACATGTTCAGCCTGCCACATCGCCAGGCGGCTTTCCCGCGAAGCGATGGTGAGCGTCGCCGGGGCGTCGGCCGTAAGAATCTCGGAATTCATTGCAGCGGCATCGAAGGACGGGAATCAGGATTCAGATGATGGTAGCACGTCCGCCCGTTCCTTTTTTTCTAGGCGGCGTGGTGCGCGGCGGTCTGCCGCCGCTGTTTTTTGTATCGTAGTCAGTGCCCGAAGTCTCCCGTTCACTTGTGCTTTCCCAAGGAAACCCATCGTGAAGTTCTCCGGATCGGCGCGCGCCGCGCGCCGCAATACTGCCTCATCCAACGTCGCCGCGCCGGTGCCTGCGCAAGTACGCGGCAAGCAGGCCGCCAGCCCGGCCGGCCCAGGTACGACGAAACCGACCCGCAAGGCGACCGCCAAGCCGGAAACCAAGCAGGCAAAAGCCGCGACCACGAAGCAGGCCCCCTCGACGAAGCAGGCCGCCTCGACTGCTCCCGCCAAGCGCGCCGCCGCGCCGAAAACGAACGGCCGTACGCGCGAGGACAAAGACCAGCCGCTGTTCGAGGACATCCGCTACCTGGGACGCCTACTCGGCGACGTTGTGCGCGAGCAGGAAGGCGATGCCGTGTTCCAGGTGGTCGAGACGATCCGCCAGCACGCAGTGAAATTCCGCCGCGAGGACGACCGCGAGGCCGCGCAGACGCTCGACCGCATGCTGCGCAAGCTCACACCCGAGCAAACCGTCAGCGTGGTGCGCGCCTTCAGCTACTTCTCGCACCTGGCCAATATCGCCGAGGACCGCCATCACAACCGCCGCCGCCGCATCCACGCGCTGGCCGGCTCGACGCCGCAGGCCGGCACGGTCGACTTCGCGCTGCAGACGCTGAAGAACGCCAGCGACGCCTCAGCCGAGGTGATCCGCCGCTTCTTCGACGAGGCCCTGATCGTGCCGGTGCTGACCGCCCACCCGACCGAGGTGCAGCGCAAGAGCATCCTCGACGCTCAACACGACATCGCCCGTCTGCTCGCTGAGCGCGACCAGCAGCTGACCACGCGCGAGCGCTCGCACAACGAGGCGCTGCTGCGCGCGCGCGTGACCTCGCTGTGGCAGACTCGTATGCTGCGCGACGCGCGCCTGACGGTCGGCGACGAGATCGACAATGCGCTGTCCTACTACCGCGCCACCTTCCTCAACGAACTGCCGGCGCTCTACACCGATCTCGAGGAAACGCTAGCCGAGCAAGGCCTGGAGGCGCGCGTGCCGGCCTTCTTCCAGATGGGCAGCTGGATCGGCGGCGACCGCGACGGCAACCCGAATGTGACGGCCGCTACCCTGGAAGAGGCGATCCATCGGCAAGGCACGGTGATCCTCGAGCACTACCTGGAGCAGGTCCACAAGCTCGGTGCCGAGCTGTCTATCTCGCACCTGCTGGTAGGTGCCAGCGACGAGGTTAAGGCGCTGGCCGCGGCCTCCCCCGACCAGTCGCCGCATCGCGTCGACGAGCCCTACCGGCGCGCCCTGATCGGCATCTACACGCGCATCGCCGCCAGCGCCCGAGTGCGCCTGGGCGAGGGCGTGGTGACGGTGCGCAGCGCTGGCCGTGGCACGCCGCCGGTGCGCGCCACACCCTATCCCGATTCCGAGGCTTTCGCGCGCGACCTGCACGTGCTGCAAGAATCGCTGGTCGCCCATCACGGCGCCTCGCTGACCACGCCGCGCCTGGCACCGCTGGTGCGCGCCGCCGAGGTATTCGGCTTCCACCTGGCCAGCATCGACCTGCGCCAGAGTTCGGACATCCACGAGGCTGTGATCGTCGAGCTGTTCACGCGCGCCGGCGTCGAGGCCGACTACGCGGCGCTCGCCGAAGCCGACAAGCTGCGCGTGCTGCTGGCAGCGCTGGCCGACCCGCGCCCGCTGCTCATCCCCTACCTCGACTACTCCGATCTCGCCAGGAGCGAACTCGGCGTGCTCAAGAAGGCCCGCGACGTGCGTGCCCAGTTTGGCCCGCGCGCGGTGCGCAACTACATCATTTCGCACACCGAAACGGTCTCCGACCTAGTCGAGGTGCTGCTGCTGCAGAAGGAAACCGGCTTGCTGGAAGGCACCTTCGGTGCGCATGGCCATGCGAAGCACGGCCTGATGGTGATTCCGCTGTTCGAGACCATCGCCGACCTGCAGAACGCACCCGAGATCATGCGTGACTACTTCGCGCTGCCCGGCATGCAGTCGCTGGTCACCCACCAGGGTGGCGAGCAGGAAGTGATGCTCGGCTACTCGGACAGCAACAAGGACGGCGGCTTCCTGACTTCGAACTGGGAGCTGTATCGCGCCGAGCTGTCCCTGGTGGAGCTGTTCAGCACATACGGCATCAAGCTGCGTCTGTTCCACGGCCGCGGCGGCACGGTCGGCCGCGGCGGCGGCCCGACCTACCAGGCGATCCTCTCGCAGCCGCCGGGCACCGTGAATGGTCAGATCCGCCTGACCGAGCAGGGCGAGGTGATCGCCAGCAAGTTCTCGAACCCCGAGATCGGCCGGCGCAACCTGGAGACGGTGGTAGCCGCCACGCTGGAGGCCTCGCTGCTGCCGCGCAACAACGCGCCCGCGCAACTGCCGGCCTTCGAGTCGACCATGCAAACGCTGTCGGACGCGGCGATGGGTGCCTATCGCGCGCTGGTCTATGAAACACTCGGTTTCAAGGACTACTTTTTCTCCTCGACGCCGATCAGCGAGATCGCCGAGCTCAACATCGGCAGCCGCCCGGCCTCGCGCAAGCTGCAAGACCCAAAGAACCGCAAGATCGAGGACCTGCGCGCGATTCCCTGGGGCTTCTCGTGGGGCCAGTGCCGGCTGCTGCTGACAGGCTGGTACGGCTTCGGCAGCGCCTTCGCGGCCTATCTCGACGGCGCGGCCAACCCGGCTCACCCGGCTGAGCGCGCCAAGCGCCTGGCCCTTCTGCAGAAGATGAACTGCAGCTGGCCGTTCTTCTCGCACCTGCTGTCGAACATGGACATGGTGCTGGCCAAGACCGACCTGGCCGTGGCCTCGCGCTACGCCGAGCTGGTGGCCGACAAGAAGCTGCGCAAGCACGTGTTCGCACGCATCGTCGCGGAATGGGAGCGCACCACGGCCGCGCTGGCCGAGATCACCGGCTACGAGGCGCGGCTGGCAACCAACCCGCTGCTGGCGCGTTCGATCAAGAACCGCTTCCCCTACCTCGATCCGCTCAACCACCTGCAGGTCGAGCTGCTCAAGCGGCACCGCGCGGGCGACACCAATGCGCGCGTGCGGCGCGGGATTCACCTGACCATCAACGGCATCGCGGCGGGCCTGCGCAATACCGGCTGAAGCGGAAGGCGGGGCTCGACGGCTGGCGGCACCCTCGCGCTGCCGGCTATCACGACTGTAACTGACAAGGCGTGGACATCGGTAACGGTGTCCACGCCTTGTCGTTTCAAGGACCGCCGTTAGCGCGAGCGGCCCGGCCGCCGATCCACATCTTGAGCGCCGCGCGCGACGACCCGTTACAATGACGGAATTGCGGGTACCAGTACCGATCCGAGGCGTATCCCGGCATCAGGGCTACCCGCCACCATGGCGGCACGCCTCGCGCCCGAGGCGCTCGGCCTGCTGCCGGGCCCGCGCCAGCAGCGCACACGGGGGCCCCTGTGCCGCGAGGAAGTGGCCCAGCTCTGCGGCGTGAGCCCGACCTCTGGTACACTTTGAGCGAACAGGGCCGCCAGGCCTCGGCCGACGCGCTGGCGCGGATCGCCGTCGCGCTGCGCCTGTCGCGTGCCTACGTGCTCGACCGCCAGTGGAACGCGCCGGCCGCGCGCACGGTGCCTGGTGGCCGAATTCCACACCGACTCGATCCACCACCTGAACGACGCGCCCACTCGCGGCCTGATCGACTCGCTGCTAGCCGGCAGCGAGGCCTTCCCGCACTACTGGGCCTCGCAAACCGTGGTCGAGCGCGAGGGCGGCGAACGCGCCTTCATGCGTCCGCGCGACGGCCACCTGGTCTACCAGCAGACCACGCTGAAGCCCGTGCACCGCGAGGACCTGAAGTTCATGGTGCTGATCCCGGACGCGCCGTCCGTCCCCGCCATGGGCCCCCGGGTGCCGTCGAATGCTAGAATCCGCATCTGCTAGACTCGCGCCGCTCCACCCTCCTTACGAATCGCCATGACGTCCCAATTGCACAAAAAGAGCGAGGCCTGGTCGGCCCGCTTCTCGGAACCGATGTCGGAACTGGTCAAGCGCTACACCTCGTCGGTGTTCTTCGACAAGCGCCTAGCCCTGGTCGACATCGACGGCTCACTCGCGCACGCGAAGATGCTCGCCGCGCAGAAGATCATCAGCGCCGGCGACCTGGCCGCGATCGAGCGCGGTATGGCGCAGATCCAGGGCGAGATCGAGCGCGACAAATTTGAGTGGCAGCTCGACCTCGAGGACGTCCACCTGAACATCGAGGCGCGCCTGACCGCGCTGATTGGCGACGCCGGCAAGCGCCTGCATACCGGCCGCTCGCGCAACGACCAGGTCGCCACCGATATCCGCCTGTGGCTGCGCGGCGAGATCGACCGCATCGGCGAGCTGCTGGTCGAGCTGCGCCGCGCCCTGCTGACGCTGGCAGAGCAGCACGCCTCCACCATCCTGCCAGGCTTCACCCACCTGCAGGTGGCGCAGCCGGTCACTTTCGGCCACCACCTGCTGGCCTACGTCGAGATGTTCACGCGCGACGCGGGCCGCATGCGCGACTGCCGCGCGCGCGTCAACCGCCTGCCGCTGGGCGCGGCCGCGCTGGCCGGCACCAGCTACCCGATCGACCGCCACGCGGTAGCTGCCACGCTGGGCTTCGATGGGATCTGCACTAACTC
>JAYFSB010000028.1:0-9822 GCA_040946865.1 Burkholderia sp. | reverse complement strand
CCCGCCGATCATCTGAATGGCACCCAGGACGACCGACAACAAACCAGGACAACTTCGTTCATGATCGATTCGCTTCGTAGGCTTGACGACATCACGAATGCAGACACTTGATCAGCATTACCTTAACTCGCGCGACGACAGGCCGGTGCAGGTCGAGCTGCTCAGGTCACAGCCGAGCGAGCGTGCGCCCGCACCAGCTGCGTCGATACCGAAAACCTCGTCCAAGCCGGCGGCCAAACACGCTCTGCCCGTGCCGCGCAGCGAAGCGCTGGTGCTGGTGCTAACCATCACCTCGGCCCCGGCCATCGCGCCGCCTTCTGGCAACCTACGCTACGGCGCTACTTCAACGGCAACCTGAACGGCACCGCCGACCATACACTGGATCACCGAAAGCAATCGTTACCGCCTGTTGATCGAGATCCCCGTGCCCTTCGTCGGCCCCTTCCTACGAGCGCCTGAGCCGCATCGACGCCTACGGCATCTCGTCCGACCGCTACACCGAGCAACGCGACCGCAAGCCCGCCGACATCGCGATCTTCAATCGGCAGACGAAACAGGTGGTATTCACCAGGACACCGAACTCGCTGCCGCTGGCCGACTGCACGTCAGGACCGCTTCAGCTTACTGATGAAGTTGTCGGACCTGGTGCACGGCGCTCCCTACGTCTATCGGCCCGGCGTCGCGCACGAGTTCCAGGTGATCGACAACAACAGCGGCGAGACCTGGCCAATCGTCACAATCGGCGACGAGATGATCAGCGCCGCCACCAGCTCGCTGGAGATCCGCCACTTCCGCCGCCTGCCTCGCCGCGAGGGCGACACGCGGCGCACCGAGTCGCGGGCTCGGGTATGACGAATCGGCCGCAACGGATGCGGACGCAAGCATCGAGCCGGCCGCGCCTACCTCCACCACGGCAGCCGGCGCGAGCAGTGCAAGCGGCGGCTCCGTACCGGTATCTTCGAACAGCATGCAAGTCGCCTCGGCGGCCAAAGCCACGAGCCCCGTCCCATCGGCACCACAAGCGGCCTCGCTAGCATGGTAATTTCGACCGATTTCGCGACCGTTTCCCCTGTTGTCGCAAGGGGTAGCATACAGCTCGGTAAACTTGCGTCACAATGTCTGACGACCCTGCCCGTACACCAGGGGAAAATTGGAAACGTTTCATCGATATCGGTCTCTAACCGATGCGCCCTGAGCCACGCAGGCGTGCAGCGCAAACCCCTTGAAACCGGCCAGGTCAGCCCCACCTTCGGAGCATTCGGCCTGAAATGCCACAGCAAAGAGGAGTGCCGCCATGCAAATGATCTACAACAGCCCCAACTACTGCGTCGTCGAGTTCGCCCCGCAGGTCGGCCATCACGCAATGAATTCCGGTGGCTACGAAATCGTGGACAAGAATGCACAGCGCGAAATCTTCATCGATGGCGAACTGGCCGAGCGTTTCCGCGAGCACGTCAAGCAGCTGATCGAGGACGAGCCCTCGCTCGACGAGGTGGACGAATTCCTCGGTCAATTTGACAGCCTGATGACGCAACCGGTGGTCCTGCACTGACCCGCCCCTTTCCGGCATTTCCTGATCGAACCCCTGCCCGGCCTGCCGTGCGGGGGTTTTTATTGACAGACAAACCGGGCGAGCACCGACAAGCCCCAGCGCCGCATCCCGGCACCCACTACAATAACGCTTTACCCGATCCCGCCGTCCGTCCGCCATGCCGACCTCCCTGCCTGCCCGCTCTGCCCTCGCCGCGTCCTACACGCGCGGTGCCGACCTACCCACGCTGCTGGAGCGCCGTATACTGATCCTCGATGGCGCGATGGGCACCATGATCCAGCAGTACAAGTTCGACGAGGCCGCCTATCGCGGCGAGCGTTTCGCAGACTTCGCGCGCGACATCAAGGGCAACAACGAGCTGCTGTCGATCACGCATCCGGCCACCATCCGCGAGATCCACGACCAGTACTTCGCGGCCGGTGCCGACCTCGTCGAGACCAACACCTTCGGCGCCACCACCATCGCGCAGGCCGACTACGAGATGGAACACTTGGTGGTCGAGATGAACGTCGAGTCGGCGCGCCTCGCGCGCGAAGCGGCGCTCAAGTACTCGACGCCGGACAAGCCGCGCTTCGTGGCCGGCGCGATCGGGCCGACCACAAAGACAGCCAGCATCTCGCCCGACGTGAACGACCCCGGCGCGCGCAATGTCACCTATGACGAATTGCGCGACGCCTACTACCAGCAGGCTAAGGCCCTGCTCGACGGCGGCGTCGATCTGTTCCTGGTCGAGACTATCTTCGACACGCTCAACGCCAAGGCTGCGCTGTTCGCGCTCGACCAGCTGTTCGAGGACACCGGCGAGAACCTGCCGATCATGATCTCGGGCACCGTCACCGACGCCTCGGGCCGAATCCTCTCGGGACAGACTGTCGAGGCCTTCTGGAACTCGCTGCGCCACGCCCGGCCGCTCACCTTCGGCCTGAACTGCGCGCTCGGCGCGGCGCTGATGCGCCCGTACATCGCCGAGCTGGCCAAACTCTGCGACACCTACGTGTCCTGCTACCCGAACGCGGGTCTGCCGAACCCGATGGCCGAAACTGGCTTCGATGAAACCCCCAGTGTGACCTCGAGCCTGCTCAAGGAATTCGCCCAGGCCGGCCTGGTGAACCTGGCCGGCGGCTGCTGCGGCACCACGCCCGCGCACATCGCCGAGATCGCAAAGGCTCTGGCCGAGGTCAAGCCACGCCGCTGGCCCTCGCAGTACAGCGAAGCTGCCTGACTGAGCCCCGAACCCGTCGCGCCGCCCCACAACTCTGATACGCATCCGCCCTTGCCATGACCGATCACACCATGCGCCTGTCTGGCCTCGAGCCGTTCAACGTCACCGAAAGCACCCTGTTCATCAACATCGGCGAACGTACCAACGTGACCGGCTCGAAGGCCTTCGCGCGAATGATCCTGAATGGCCAGTACGACGAGGCGCTGGCCGTGGCCCGCCAGCAGGTCGAAAACGGCGCGCAGTTGATCGACATCAACATGGACGAGGCGATGCTCGATTCGAAGGCGGCCATGGTCCGCTTCCTGAACCTAATCGCCTCGGAGCCCGACATCGCGCGCGTGCCGATCATGATCGACTCGTCGAAGTGGGAAGTGATCGAGGCCGGCCTCAAGTGCGTGCAGGGCAAGGCGATCGTCAACTCGATCTCGCTCAAGGAAGGCGAGGAACCGTTCCGCCATCACGCGCGGCTGATCCGCCGCTACGGCGCGGCCGCGGTGGTAATGGCCTTCGACGAGACAGGCCAGGCCGATACCTTCGAGCGCAAGATCGAAATCTGCACGCGCTCCTACAAGTTCCTGGTCGAGGAATGCGACTTCCCGCCCGAAGACATCATCTTCGATCCGAACATCTTCGCGGTGGCCACCGGCATCGAGGAGCACAACAACTACGCGGTCGACTTCATCGAGGCGACGCACTGGATCAAGCAGAACCTGCCGCAAGCAAAGATCAGCGGCGGCGTGTCGAACGTGTCCTTCTCGTTTCGCGGCAACGACCCGGTCCGCGAGGCGATTCACACCGTGTTTCTGTATCACGCGATCCAGGCCGGCATGGACATGGGCATCGTCAACGCCGGCCAGCTCGGCGTGTACGCGGACCTGGACGCCGAGCTGCGCGAGCGAGTCGAGGACGTGATCCTGAACCGCCGCGAAGATTCCACCGACCGGCTGCTAGAAGTGGCCGACAAGTTCAAGACCGGCGCGGCCAAGAAGGAAGAGAACCTGGAATGGCGCAACCAGCCGGTCGAGAAGCGCCTGGCCCATGCGCTGGTGCACGGCATCACCAACTTCATCGTCGAGGATACCGAAGAGGCGCGCGCCCCAATCGACGCCGCGGGCGGCCGCCCGATCAACGTGATCGAAGGTCCGCTGATGGACGGCATGAATATCGTCGGCGATCTATTCGGCCAGGGCAAGATGTTCCTGCCGCAGGTGGTGAAGTCGGCGCGCGTGATGAAGCAGGCAGTGGCCCACCTGATCCCATTCATCGAGGAAGAGAAGCGGCACCTGGCCGAAGCCGGCAGCGATGTGCGCGCCAAGGGTAAAATCGTGATCGCCACCGTCAAGGGCGACGTGCATGACATCGGCAAGAACATCGTGTCGGTGGTACTCCAGTGCAACAACTTCGAGGTCGTCAACATGGGCGTGATGGTGCCCTGCAACGAGATCCTCGCCAAGGCGAAGGTCGAGGGTGCCGACATTATCGGCCTCTCGGGCCTGATAACGCCGAGCCTGGAGGAGATGGCCTACGTCGCATCGGAAATGCAGCGCGACGACTATTTCCGCGTCAAGAAGATCCCGCTCCTGATCGGCGGCGCGACCACCTCGCGCGTGCACACCGCCGTGAAGATCGCACCGAACTACGAGGGCCCGGTGGTCTACGTGCCGGACGCCTCGCGCTCGGTGTCGGTGGCCTCGAGCCTGCTCTCGGACGAGGGTGCCACGCGCTACCTCGACGACCTGAAAAGCGAATACGACCGCATCCGCGACCAGCACGCCAACAAGAAGAAGACGCCGATGGCCACACTGGCCGCCGCGCGCGCCAACAAGGCACCGATCGACTGGTCCGGCTATCAGCCGGTCAAGCCGAAGTTTATCGGCCGCCGCATGTTCAAGAACTACGACCTCACCGAGCTGGCCCAGTACATCGATTGGGGCCCGTTCTTCCAGACCTGGGACCTGGCCGGCCCGTACCCGACGATCCTCAACGACGAGATCGTCGGCGAATCGGCGCGACGCGTATTCTCGGACGCGAAGTCGATGCTCTCGCGCCTGATCCAGGGCCGCTGGCTGACCGCCAACGGCGTGCTCTCGCTGCTGCCCGCCAACACCGTGGACGATGACGACATCGAGATCTACACCGATGACACGCGCACCGAGGTGGCGATGCGCTGGAGCAACCTGCGCCAGCAGAGCGAGCGCCCGGTGGTGGATGGCGTGATACGGCCGAGCCGCTCGCTGGCCGACTTCATCGCGCCGAAGGATTCGGGCGTGGCCGACTACATCGGCCTGTTCGCGGTCACCGCGGGCCTGGGCGTGGACGCCAAGGAAAAGCAGTTTGAGGCAGATCACGACGACTACAGCGCGATCATGCTCAAGGCCCTGGCCGATCGCTTCGCGGAAGCCTTCGCCGAGGCCATGCACGCGCGCGTGCGGCGCGAACTGTGGGGCTACGCGGCAGGCGAAACGCTCGACAACGAGGCGCTGATCGCCGAGAAGTACCGTGGCATCCGCCCGGCACCCGGCTACCCGGCCTGTCCGGACCACCTAGTCAAACGCGCCATGTTCGACGTGCTGCGCGCCGAGGAAATCGGCATGAGCGTGACCGAATCGCTGGCGATGCTGCCGGCCGCGAGCGTCTCGGGCTTCTACCTGTCACATCCCGACAGCACCTATTTCTCGGTCGGCAAGATCGGCGACGACCAGGTGGCCGATTTCGCGGCGCGCATGTCCCTGTCGGACGCGGCCGCCCGCCGCGCGCTGGCACCACTACTCTGAAGCCGGCGGCCGCAATCACCTGATGAATCGACGAGCCGCGCGCCCGTCACGCCCCGCCGAGGCATAAAAAAGTCCACTTCGAGAAGCGAGCTTTTTGCTGTGCGGCGAGGCTACCGTGACTCAGAAGCCCCAGTGAACATCGGCATTCTGTTCCTTGGCCGCGCGCAGCATACCGAGGAAGGGGGCGATGCGCTGCGCCACGCTTGGCGGGACCTCTTGGTTGGCGTGGTCGGCTTCTTCCTCATGGAAGTGGCCGCCGTACTCCGCGCTGGCGCGGCGCGTCTGGTCGGTCATCACCGCCTCGAGCCGGGCGATCGCGCCGTCCAGCTCCTCGTGGATGATGACGCCACGCTCGCCCGTCGGCTTGCCGACGATGCCGAGCACATACACCGCGAAATCCTTCAGCACGTCGAGGTCCTGTGCCGCCTTGCTCTTAAACGTAATCATGATCACAATTCCCTTTCAGCTTGTTGTGCGTGCCGGCACCGGGGCCAGCTGGCGCGCTTGAGTTGAGGTCGCGCCGACACTTTGCGGCTGTCTGAGCGGCAGTTTAGCACCTGTTAAAATTCGGCGATTCCTGAAACGCGCACCCCGACGCGCACCCCGACGCGCACCCCGGCGCGCCGCCGGAGCAGCCCGCCCGGGCGGGCTGCCGGCAACCACCATTCCCGACAGCATGCTGCCCGCTCAAAAACACATACTCGAAACCCTGCTCGCCGACAGCGTGAAGCAGGTCGTCCAGGCCCTGAAAGGGGAATCCGAGACCAGTTTCGTCGCGCCGGCGATCACCCTAGCGCGCCCCAATGGGGCCCACGGCGACGTCGCCTGCAACGTCGCGATGCAGCTAGCCAAGCTGCTCGGCACCAACCCGCGCCAGCTGGCCGAGAAGATCGTGTCGGCCCTCACCACTCAGCCCGGCGCGGCCGGCCTGATCGAGGCTGCCGAGATCGCCGGCCCCGGCTTCATCAACCTGCGCCTCACCGCAGCCTCCAAGCAGGCTGTGATCGGCGCGGTGTTCGCCGAGCGCGAGGCCTTCGGCCGCTCCGCGCACGAGGCCGGACGCCGCGTGCTGCTCGAGTTCGTCTCCGCCAACCCAACCGGCCCGCTGCACGTCGGCCACGGCCGCCAGGCAGCGCTCGGCGACGTGCTGGCCAACGTGCTGGGCAGCCAGGGCTACGCGGTGCACCGCGAGTTTTACTACAACGACGCCGGCGTGCAGATCGGCAACCTGGCGCTGTCGACCCAGGCGCGCGCGCGTGGCCTCAAGCCCGGCGACGCCGACTGGCCCGAGGCCGCCTACAACGGCGAGTACATCGCCGACATCGCGCGGGAGTACCTGGCAGGTGCCACGGTCTCGGCCAGCGACGGCGAACCCGTCACCGGCAAAGGCAACATCGAGGACATCGAGGCGATCCGCAAGTTCGCGGTCACCTACCTGCGCCGCGAGCAGGACATCGACTTGAAGGCCTTCGGCATACGCTTCGACCAGTACTACCTGGAATCCTCGCTATACAAAGAAGGTCGTGTCGAGAGCACGGTGCAGGCCTTGGTCGACGCTGGCATGACCTACGAGCAGGAAGGCGCGCTGTGGCTGCGCACTACCGACGAGGGCGACGACAAGGACCGCGTGATACGCAAGACCGACGGCACCTACACCTACTTTGTGCCCGACGTAGCCTACCACGTGGCCAAGTGGCAGCGCGGCTTCACCAAAGTCATCAACATCCAGGGCTCGGACCACCACGGCACCATTGCGCGTGTGCGCGCCGGCCTGCAGGGCCTGCACATCGGCATCCCGAAGGGCTACCCCGACTACGTGCTGCACAAGATGGTGACGGTGATGCGCGCCGGCCGGGAAGTGAAGATCTCCAAGCGCGCCGGCAGCTACGTAACGGTGTGCGACCTGATCAAATGGTCAGGCGGCACCACGCCGGACGCGGAAGTCTCGCCCGAGCAGCTCGACGAGGCCACCATCACGCGCGGGCGCGACGCCGTGCGTTTCTTCTTGATTTCACGCAAGGCCGACACGGAATTCGTGTTCGATATCAATCTCGCGCTAAAGCAGAACGATGAGAATCCCGTCTACTATGTGCAGTACGCGCATGCGCGGATCTGCTCGGTGCTCAACGAGTGGAAGTCTCGCCATGGTGCCGACGAGTCGATCCTGCCGGGCACCGACCTCTGCCCGCTCGACAGCAAGGCTGCCGCCTCGCTGCTGCAGAAGCTCACAGAGTACCCCGACATGCTCACGCACGCGGCCGGCGAACTCGCGCCGCACGCGGTGGCCTTCTACCTGCGCGATCTCGCGGGCAAGTTTCACTCGTTCTACAATGCGGAGCGCGTGCTCGTCGATGACGAGGCGCAGCGCACAGCGCGCATCGCGCTGCTGGCTGCGACGCGCCAGGTACTCGCGAACGGTCTCGCGGTGCTCGGCGTGTCGTCGCCGAGCAAGATGTAAAACCGCCGGGCCTGGTTCCAGACGGTCGCGCCGCCACGCGCGACCATACCACGACGAATTTCGTTTCACGACTCTTTGAGCAGGTGACTCAAGCAATGGCACAACCGCGCCGCACGTCGAAACAAGCCGGAGGAACCTTTCTTGGCATCGTGCTGGGCCTGATCGTCGGCCTCGCGATCGCTGTGGTGGTCGCGCTCTACATCACGCGCGCGCCTTCGCCGTTCGTCTCGAAAGTCGCCCCGTCGGCCGACAACGGTACCAGCCAGCCACAGCAGTTCGACCCGAACCGCGCGCTGCAGGGCAAGACGCCGGGCCAGCCGGTGCCGCAAGCCGAGCAGCCAGCCCCGCCCAATACCGCACCTGGCCAGGCCAACAACCAGCCCCAGCCGCCGCTGCTGCCCGAGCCGCAGATCGTCGAGGTGCCGGGATCGAACGGCTCGCAGAACAGCAATCCGCAGCCGTCCTCGGACGACAACGGCATCGCCGTGGTACCCAAGCCCGCCGACAACACGCCGCCGACCAGGAAGCCGCAAGCCACCGCCGCCGCGCCTTCCTCACAGCCCAAATCAGCCCAGCAGCAGGCCGCCAAGCCAAGCTCGGGCGCGAACCCGGCCAACGTCAACAGCGGCTACTTCCTACAGGTGGGTGCCTACAAGACCGAGGCCGACGCCGAGCAGCAGCGCGCGCGCCTTGGCTTCCAGGGCTTCGAATCAAGGGTCTCCAAGAGCGATGTCAACGGTGTCACGTACTATCGTGTGCGCGTCGGCCCGTTCAACAAGTTCGACGACATGAACTCCGCGCGCCAGCGGCTATCTGATGCCGGTGTCGACACCACGGTGATCCGCTTCACTAAACAGTAGTCGGCCCGATCCGGTCCCATGGAACCGTTCGAAATCCCACATGAAAAAACTGTTCAGCACGCTGTTCCTGTCCCTGAGCCTGGCGACTGGCATCGTGGCGCAGTCCGCTTCGGCCGCGCCGGTGGCCGGCAACTACGAGGTGATGAAGTCACCGCAGCCGGTCTCGGTGCCGGCCGGCAAGGTCGAGGTGATCGAGTTCTTCTGGTACGGCTGCCCGCACTGCTACGAGTTCGAGCCGACGCTCGAGGCCTGGGTCAAAAAGCAGGGCGACAACATCGTCTTCAAGCGGGTGCCGGTCGCCTTCCGCGACGATTTCCTCCCGCACTCGGGGATGTACTACACGCTCAACGCGCTCGGCGTGACGGAAAAGGACACGCCGGCCGTGTTCAACGCGATCCACAAGCAAAAGAACTACCTGCTCACGCCGCAGGCGCAGGCTGACTTCCTGGCCACGCAGGGCATCAAGAAGCAGAATTACCTGGCCACCTACAACTCATTCACAGTGCAGGGCCAGGTCAAGCAGTCGGGCGAACTGGTCAAGACCTACGACATCCAGAGCGTGCCGACCGTGGTGGTCCAGGGCAAGTACAAGTCGGGTCCGTCCTACACGAGCAGCGTCGAGGGCACGGCCCCAGTGCTCGACTGGATCGTCCAGCAGGTCAAAGCTAAAAAGCTATAATCCTCACGCTCGATGCACCGGCATGACCGCTCCCCTGCAGAGGTTTTCGTCACCGGTGCCTCGAGCGGCCTGGGTCTCGCGCTCGCCGAGGCCTATGCCGGGCACAGGGTGCCACGCTTAGCCTGGTAGCCCACCGCGGCGACAACCTCGCCGAGTTCGTGCGGCGCTATCCCCATCTCGATCTATATAGATAGGTGGATATGACACGAGCAAGGCAAACGAGAATGAAACAGCAAACGCTGGCGGTGGCGGCTGACGAAGGTGCAGGCTTCGAGAC
>JAYFSB010000027.1:0-9854 GCA_040946865.1 Burkholderia sp. | reverse complement strand
TTTCGCCGCGTCTCCACTCGCTATGACAAGCTTGCCGAGAACTATCTCGTGTTTGCATCGCTTGCCTGCGCGTTTGGGTCAGTCGTAAATGTGAACACTAGCCTAGCTAGCCCGTCTCTGCTGCGCAGCCCCTTGGCGGGCGGCACCCCACGCGGCCAGCTTGGCCTGCCGCCGGGACTTCTCGTTGAAGACCTGATGACGGCGATGGTCCGTCACTTGATCCAGCCCCGGATTTCCTCGCACGTGCGCAAGCAGCCGATGCAGAGCCCGGTCTTGCCGTCGAACGTGTAGATCTCGACGTAAGGCGATTTGACCGCCATCGCTCACGCTCCTGCGGGTGCCGCGTTGACTTCGATCGTCAGATGCGACAGTCCCTTGAAGCGCGCAAGCGCCGAGCGGTAGAAACCCGGGCCGCGCCGCGCTTCGCGCGTGGCCACCGATAGGATCGCGCTCATGTGCCCGGGGCCGACACGCCAGACATGCAGATCGAGCACGATGTCGCCCTGGCCCTCGATCACATGGCGGACGTTCTCGGCCATGCGCTGGTCCGGATCCATGTCGAGCAGGATGCCGCTGGTGTCGCGCATCAGACCCCACGACCAGTTGGCGATCGCCAGCGCGCCGATCACGCCGGCCAGCGGATCTATCCAGACCCAGCCGAAGGCGCGCGCCAGCAGCAGACCGACGATGGCCAGCACGGACACCGCCACGTCGGCGATTACGTGGACATAGGCGGTGCGCATATTGTGGTCCCGATGCGTGGCGGATAATGCCGCGTGGTGGTTGTCGTGCTCATCGAGTCCGCCGTGATGCTCGTGAGCATGGCCATGAGCGTGGCCGTCACCATGATTATGGCTGTTGTGGTGTCCGCCGACCAGCAACCAGACGCTGGCGAGGTTGACCAGCAGCCCCAGTATGGCGATCGGGATCGCCTGGCCGAAGTGGATCGGCACCGGCGCGAAGAAGCGCGCGACGGCCTCATAGCCGATCAGTAGCGCGATCATGGCTAGCGCGATGGCGCTGGTGAAGCCCGCCAGGTCGCCCAGCTTGCCAGTGCCGAACACGAAGCGCCGGTCGGCTGCGTGGCGGCGCGCGTAGGTATAGGCCAGCGCGGCGATCAGCATGGCACCGGCATGCGTCGACATATGGAGGCCGTCGGTGACTAGCGCTAGCGAGCCGAACAGGCTGCCGCCGATGATTTCCGCCACCATCATCGCGCCGCACAGCGCGATCACCATCCAGGTCCTGCGCTCGTTGTCCTCGTGGGCCGCGCCCAGGAACATATGCTCGTGCCGCGCGACGGCGGCGACATGTTCGGTCCTGCTCATGTTCGCCTCTTACTTGAAATAGCTGTAGATAGTCTCGACCAGCTGCTCAGTGCCGCTGCCGTGCTCGTCGTCCGGCTCCGTGTCGACCAGGTGCGACCGGATGTGATCCCCGAGCACCACGGCCAGCAGGCCGTTCATCGCGCCGCGGCTGCTGGTGATGAGCTGGAGCACGTCTATGCAGCCGCGTCCCTCCTCGAGGGCGCGCTCGATTGCCTCGACCTGCCCCTTGATGCGGCGGATCCGGTTGAGCAGCTTCTGTTTTTCGCGAATTGTGTGGCTCACGGCCGACCCCATGAATATGTCACAGCACCATCTTACTCCAGATAGGGTAGGGGGTATATGTCCAGACATTGAAGCGAGCCGGCTCGCCGGCTCATGCTTGACCGAGGCGCGCAGCACGCTCACGCCGGTTTCGCCCTTGACCTCTCAATCCGGCAACACCTGCACCAGGCTGCTGTCGGCGAGCTCGCGCCCCACCCAGTCAATCGGCCCCGCCATAATCAGCCTCTGGCCCCGGCAACCGCGACCTGAATCACCGCCTGCGCGTCGTCCATCTCCAGACGCCCGCCGACCTTGATCGCGCAGCCCTTGCCGTCGTACTGCAGATGCCAGATCGGGTGAGTGACAAGCCGCGTGAAGAAAATGCATTTGTGTCGCGACAAGTCCTCGGTTTCCTTCAGCGTCGGCCGCACATCGAGATATACGGGCACGGCGCAGATCAGGCACCGCGTCATCGCCCGACCAGGCGGGGCGGTTGTCCTTCATTCCGCCGATGCGCACGCCTGCATCGAGTTCTTCGGCGATGAGATCGACGTAGCGGTCCGCGTAGCAGACCTCCACGCGGATGCAGCGATACCTGGCGAGGAATTCTGGCATCCGCGGGCGCGCCCGCACGCGACGGGGCAGGCTCAGCCGCAGCAGGCCGGTGGGGGCGACGAGAAGATGGCGTGGGCCTCGTCCTCGGCATACCCCACCAATATGTTCCATGGCCCGAGCGCAGTCGCTCCCGGAAGCGCGCGCCCGCTTCCGTCGCCGCGACCCGGCGCGTCGACCGTTCGAGCAGGCGAATGCCCAGGCGCGTCTCCAGCGCGGCCACGTGCCTCGATACGACTGATCTGTCCCGGCCCAGGCGGCCCTGAGCTATTATCGAAAGTGGTGTACGGCGAGCAGACGGAATTTTGAGAAGGCAGTGGCGGTTTAGCTGAGGCGGTTTCAAGGTTGAAGTGCAACAGAAGCCGGTTGCGCCCGAAGGGCATCCCCCAAGGCAACGATTTCATGATGATTCTGACGAACATCGAACGATTCGGGCATAAACAGTTCGGGTTTTCTTGAAATTTGAGTGGATTACGTGACATGTGGGTTGATCTTCAAAAAATCGAGCTTGCCGGCGATCAGAAACAGCACGGTGTGCATGATCGTGAGGTTGGTGTATCCGCGCGCCTTTCGCTTGGCGACCTGGAAGAGTCTGTTGATGGCTTCCAGGAAGCCGTTGGTCTGACCATCGAGATCAGCGTGTTGCGCGGCGGTCAGCCGGTCGCGATCTTTCAGCAGCGGCCATCGCAATCCATTGAGTTCCGGATCGGTTCGCTGCTCGATTCGCCGCATTGGATCCACGGCTTTCGACGCATGAGCGATGACATGGAACTTGTCGAAGCATTCGGCAGGTTCGTCTCGACGCCTTTGATGAACGCGGGCGACATGTCAATGTTGACCGACGTGATCTGCTCGGGCTCTCCCCCATGCTCGCGCAGGCTTGCGACGAACGCTTCGATCGTCGCAGCATCCTTGCCTTCGGTCACGAACACGACTTTGTGTTCGAGCGCATCAGCCACGAGCCAGGTAGTTGTGTCCACACTGGTAGGACATTTCGTCGACGGCAATGCTCATTATGTCGGACAGGTCGATCTCGGCGAGCGCACTTCGAGAAAGCAGTCGTGCTGGAAGAAATTCAAGTGCCGGTAGCACTTGACAACGGTGTAGTGCACGGGATAGCTGCCGGCGATCTCTGGATGCGGGAAGCGACTGCTGGCAACGAAATCGATGCCGTTTACGAACCACGGATCGTTGATATCCAAAGCTGTCTCGAACAACTTGCTATGCATGATTACCGTCGCTCACGTGCAAATCGGGCAATTTTTTACTACCCACTAGAAATTCAACAGAGGCACAGTTCGGCCGAACATTTTCACAGCCCAAGCTCTTACGTGGGCGGGTGTTCATCTGCCAGGCGATATCGTCGAGCTCGGCCTGGGGAGAACACGGCCAGATCCGTACCTTCGGCATGTACTGGCGCAGTAGCTCGTTGGTGTTCTTGTTGTGCCCGCGCTGCCAAGGGCTATAGCAGCTCAAGCGAAATAGACCTTGATCTTGATGCCGGTGGTCTCGCAGAGCTGCTCATGCCTGACCATCCCCCGTCCCTGATCATAGGTCATGGAAAGACGGCGTTAGGCGTCGATGTGGTTCAGGATCATGCCGAACGAAGTGACGGCGGCGTTGGTTGGCAGTGGCGTTCTCCATCTTGCCCAGGGTGACGAACAGCGAGGTGCGCTCGACCAACGTCGCGACCGAAGACGCATTACAAGACGCATTACGCGCGCGCCCTTGATCAGGTCGCCTGCCCAGTACTCAGGCACGATCCGCTCGTCAATCTCAGCCGGACGATTGTGGATGCTGACCCGGCGGTCTTCGCCCCGCGCCCGGGGCTGTCGGCGCTTGTGGGCCTGTCGCAGGCAGGCGACAGTTCCGTTCGCAATTTTGGCCGCGCGGCAGGGCGTACAACGCGGTGTAGGTGGTTTCGTGACTGGCCAGCAGGGTCGGTTCATAGGGGTTCATGTTTCTCAGTATGCCCGCGATCTGCTCGGGAGAGTGTCGCTCAACGCAGCAATCGCTCGATCGTCGCCCACAGCGGCCCCTGCGGGTCCAGTCGGGCGGGGATTGTTGCGCCGCCGGGCCTGCGCCAGGCAACTGGCGCGCTGTTAGGCAAGCGGCGCACGATAGCCGCCAGCGAGCAACTGACGGCTCGGTCCTTCTTCGTGGCCGGTTTCGGTGCACGCCAGCCGTTACGGCGCAATTTGCGGCTGATCGAACTCGGCGCGTGAGCAAACTGAGGGCAATTGCCCGTAGCTTGCATCCTTGCTCAAGGCTCAGCTGGATCATCCGTGCGCTCTTCACAACTCAGGTGTTTGTAGGTTTACATTGCAACACAATACCTCTCGGTAGGTGCTGCACTTCAGATTTGAGGCCGCTCAGGGCAAATGGCCGATTTGAGCGAAATCATGTCTCATTCGCGATAGTCGTCACCCCCCCCGTAGTGAGTTCGGCTCGTCGTTAGCCCGTTCGTCTGCACATGACGCGCCAGACACACTGGCTCTGCCGCTTTCCATTTCCTATGCGTCAAGCCGGCCTCGCGCTGGCCGTCGCCGTAAACCAAGCTGGGGCGCTCAGACCGCCGCCTCGTTCTCCTCGCCGGTACGGATACGGATCACGCGTTTGACGTCGGAGACGAAGATCTTACCGTCCCCGATCTTGCCGGTGCGTGCCGCGCCGATCACGGCGTCGATCACCTGGTCGACCTGGCCGGCCGCCACCACCACCTCGATCTTCATCTTGGGCAGGAAATCGACCACGTATTCGGCACCGCGATAGAGCTCGGTATGGCCCTTCTGGCGGCCGAAGCCCTTCACTTCCGTCACGGTAAGACCCGTCAGGCCGACCTCGGCGAGCGCCTCGCGCACTTCGTCGAGCTTGAACGGTTTGATGATGGCGGTAATGCGTCTCATGATGATACTCCGGGTAAGGGGACGTCCTGGGCGGATTCTACGCGCGACGCCCCATCAGTCGATGCGTTCCGTGAAGCGCGAGGTGATTGGGTAGCGCCAGTCGCGGCCGAAAGCACGGTGCGTGACGCGGATCCCGATCGGCACCTGGCGCCGCTTGTATTCGTTGATCTTGATGAGCCGCGTGACGCGCGTCACGTCGGCCTCGTCGTAACCAGCCGCGACGATCTCGGCCAGCGGCCGGTCCTCTTCCATGTACATGCGCATGATCGCGTCAAGCGCATCGTAGGACGGCAGGCTGTCCTGGTCGGTCTGGTTCTCGCGTAGCTCGGCCGAAGGCGCGCGCGTGAGGATTCGCTCCGGGATTACCGCCAACCTGCCGAACTCGGCGGCCGCATTGCGGTAGTGGCAGAGACGATAGACCAGGGTCTTAGCGACGTCCTTGATCACCGCGAAGCCACCCGCCATATCGCCGTACAGGGTGCAGTAACCGACTGCCATCTCGCTTTTGTTGCCGGTGGTCAGCACGATCGAGCCAAACTTGTTCGACAGCGCCATCAGCAGCGTGCCGCGGATCCGCGCCTGGATGTTCTCCTCGGTCGCGTCCTCCTCGCGGCCCGCGAACTCGGCGGCCAGCGAGGCGCGAAACGCGTCGAACATCGGCGCGATCGCGATCTCGTCGTAGCGCACGCCGACGCGGCGCGCCATGTCGGCTGCGTCGGTAGTCGAGATATCGGCCGTGTAGCGCGAGGGCATCATTACCGTGCGCACCCGCTCGGGCCCGAGCGCGTCGCAGGCCACCGCTAGCACCAGGGCCGAATCGACGCCGCCAGACAGGCCGATCAGCGCGCCGGGGAAGCCGTTCTTGCCGATGTAGTCGCGCACTCCAAGCACCAGTGCGCGATAGACCTGGGCTTCGGTCGACAGCACCGGCACGATCTCGCCGGGCAGCGGTCGCGCTCCCTCGAACTCGACGATCACATACCTCTCCTCGAACTGCGCCATGCGCGCCACTAGCTCGCCCGCGCCGTCGAGTACGAAAGAGCCGCCGTCGAACACCAGCTCGTCCTGGCCACCGACCAGGTTCACATATACCATCGGTAGGCCGGTCTCGCGGATCCGCGCGCGCAGGATGTCGATGCGCACCGCGTCCTTGTTCATGTGGTACGGCGAGCCGTTCGGCACCAGTAGCACCTCGGCACCGGCCGCCTTGGCGAGCTGGGCAGCCGAGGCGTGCCAGACGTCCTCGCAGATCACGATGCCGAACTTCGTGCCGTTCAGCTCGAACACGCAGGGCTCGCGATCGGTCGCGAAATAGCGCTTCTCGTCGAACACCTCGGTATTGGGCAGGTCTTGCTTGCGATAGGTTGCCACTACCTCGCCGCCGACGATTAGCGAAGCAGCGTTGTAGGTGTTGACGGGAGCGGTGCCGCGCTCGATCGGGTGGTTTGCATTACCATCGTCGTTGCTGGGCTCGCGCAGCGGATGGCCAACCAGCACCGCCAGACCTTCCAGCGGCACCAGGCGTGCGGCCAGCTCGGCCAGCGCCTCGGCCGCGGCCGCGAAGAAGGCGGGGCGCAGCAACAGGTCTTCTGGCGGATAGCCAGACAGCGCCAGTTCTGGCGCGACCAGCAGCTGCGCACCATCCTTGTGCGCGGCGCGCGCGGCCTTGACGAGGCGTGCGACGTTACAGGCGAAATCGCCGACGGTGATGTTCAGTTGGGCGAGAGCGATAAGGATTTTCATGACGAAACCTGCGCGGCCTGACTGGCCGCGTGATGAGTATTTCCAGGAGTGCATCAACGGAGCGGCGCGCCTGTCGCGCGCATGCGCCGATCGAAAAGGATCTCAGACGGTCGAAACACGAACGTATCGATTATCGTATGGGACTCTTGAGCTCTCCGCTAGAAGTAGATGCCGGCGAGTGGAACGCCCCGCTGGTTCAGCAGGCGCATCCCACGCCCTTCCTGCGCTATGAATTCCTCGCCATGCTGCCACGCGATCGGCGAGGCCGACACGGGGCCTTGATGGCAGTCTCGCCCGTCTACGCCAAGCAGCATTCGTATAGTGAGTACGTGTTCGACTGAGTCTAGGTCGACGCCTATCAGCGCAATGGCGTGCCCTATTAACCGAAGCTGCTCTGCGCGGTGCCCTTCACGCCGGTGCAGGGTACGCATCTGATCGCCGCCAACGAACGTGCGCGGCACCAAGCTCGCCGCTACCCTGGTGGCGCTGGCTGAGCAGAGCGAGGTGTCTCTCTGCACGTGCTGTTTCCAACCGGCGAGGAAGCCGGCCTGCTGGCCGAGATGGGCATGATGCTGCGCGAGTGCGTGTAGTCCCACCGGCCCAACATGGCTACCGCCACTTCGACGACTTCTTCGCCACGCTTGAACAGAAGAAGCGCAAAAACATCCGCGCCGAACGGCGCTTCTTCTCGCACTGCTATCGGCAAGACCTATTCGAGCCCGTACCTGAACCTCGACTTCTTCCGCAGGATCGACGAGACCATGCCCGAGAACCTTGCTGCTGGTGATCGCCGAGGCCGAGGGCAAGTGCCGATCGTCTACGCGCGCGGCGAGGCCGGCGGCGGCACGCTCTACAGCTGCTACTGGGCGCTCGAACACGTGTCATGCTTGCTCTTCGAGGCCGTCTACTACCAGCTGCTCGAGTTCTGCATCGAGGAAAAGCTCGGTGCCTTCGAGGGGGGCGCGCAGGGCGAGCACAAGCTCGCGCGCGGCTTCCGTGCGGCTTCATGCCGACCCTTCCACGCAATCCGGCCTTCTCGGATGCAGTAGGCGACTTCCTCAAGCGCGAGACAGGGCAGATCGACGCCTACGTGGACGAGCTGCGCGAGCACAATCCATTCAAGGATCCAGGCCCGCGATGAGCCCGCCGGCAGGCGGTGCGGTGCGTCGTGCGGTTTTTCGAGACACTGAGGGCTTCGCTTCCTCGGCCGCACCATGTCCTGGTACCTGTATCTGATCGAATGCGAGGACGGCAGCGCCTACACCGGTATCACCACCGACGTCGACGCCCGCTTCGCCCAGCACGCAAACGGCACCAGCGTGCGCTACACGCGTTCGCGCAAGCCGCGCGCAGTGCTGGCTTCGTTCAAACTGGCCGACCGCTCCAGTGCCTCGCGCGCCTGAGCCCGACGCAGAAACACGAACTGGCCGGCGGCCGGCGTTCGCTGAACTCGGTGCTGCCGGCCATGATCGTCGTCGAGGATGAAGACGCGATCGAGACGTTCGACGTGGCCATCGACGCCCCTCTCCTCAATGCCACGGCCCCGAAGCCGGCCCGGCCGCGATCGAAAAATCGGCATCGAGGTGCAGGCCGAGGCAGCGCTCGATCCGGCTCGGCCCAAATGCACCCGCCCCCCCCCGCGCAGCCCGAAACGGAACACGCGCAGTTTCGCGCAAGCTCGGCGCGGCCTCGCGGCACGCTGGCACCGCGACGCGGGCTTACTTCTGGGCGTTCGCCACGCCTTCCGAGATTTCCCTGTGGGCGGCCTCGATGCCAGCCCAACCGTCGACCTTCACCCACTTGCTCTTCTCGAGCGCCTTGTACTGCTCGAAGAAGTGCTTGATCTGGTCCTTCAGGTACTCGGGCACGTCGTCCAGCGACTTGATGTTGGCCGTCATCGGGCAGACCTTGTCGTGCGGCACGGCGATCAGCTTGGCGTCGACGCCCGACTCGTCGGTCACCTGCAGCATGCCGAGTGCGCGCGAACGCACCACCGAGCCAGCCAGTAGCGGGAACGGGGTAATCACCAGCACGTCAACCGGATCGCCGTCGCCCGACAGCGTCTGCGGAATGAAGCCGTAGTTGACCGGGTAACGCATGCCGGTGCCGACGAAGCGATCGACCACCAGCAGGCCGAGATCCTTATCGGCCTCGTACTTGACCGGATCGCTTTGCGCCGGAATTTCGATGATGACGTTGAGATCGTGCGGCAGATCTTTGCCGGCCGGAACATTGCTGAAGCTCATGAGCGCTCTCTGCATGACGATGGGAAAACGGGACGGTGAGCAAACGATCTCGCCCCCGCGAAGAACGACCATTATAGCCAATCACCTGATGGCGCTCCGGCGAAGTTAGGCGAGTTAGGCGCACACTTGCCCGCGGCGCGAACAAAATGCAGGCCCAGCGGCTTCGACGATCACCACGCTGGGCATATCGTGCCCTGAAAATTACCCGATGCAGATATTCGGCCGCAGCGTCGGCGCGGTGCTGGCCACAGGCAATCCCTGCATGGTCAAGGTAAGCCGCTGCGCGGTGATTAGGGTCTGTTTACATTTGAAAAAATGTTTTTATATCCTGTTTTTTGCGTAACGAGATAGAGATAGTACGAACGTTACTGAGCGACGAAATATGGAACGAAGTCCAAGCTATCCTGCTGGGCAAGGATAGGCGACCGCGGCCGAACAACGGCATCCAACAATCGCTGGTGCCTCGAAGCGGTGCGGTGGATTGCCCGAACCGGCAGTCCAGGGCGCGATCTTTCCGCGGAAGTCGGCCGATGGCATACGGTATATATCCGTTTCTCGCGCTGGCGAAGCCAGGGTGTCTGGCCGCGGGTGGCGAATGCTTTGGCAGGCGAGACGGAAATCGAGCGCATCCTTATCGATTCGACGCTCGTGCGAGCGCATCAGCATTCGGCCGGGGCCTTAAAAAAAATGGGCCGCAAGCGCTCGGACGTTCCCGAGGCGGACTGAGCACCAAACTGCATTTGGCGGTGGATTCGAAG
>JAYFSB010000026.1:0-10045 GCA_040946865.1 Burkholderia sp. | reverse complement strand
GTTTGCCTTGCTCGGATCATATCTACCGATCTATAACGGCTGGACCACGGGGACGGCGGACTTGATCAGCATTGCCTAAACAGACCCTAGCGAGTGGAGTGGCGTTTTGCATTGCCGAGCGCCGTCAGCCGCCGAACCTCTCCAGCAGGCCGAGCTGCGCACTGCGCCGAGTCTTGCCCGAGCGGCGGAGCTTATAGTGGCCGTCGCTCTGCATTACCCAGGCCGATTGATTGTCGCCGAGGAATACCGACAGGCCCTCGGCGATTACGCGGCGCTTGAGCTTGCGATCGTGGATCGGGAAGGCCACCTCGACACGGCGGAACAGGTTACGGTCCATCCAGTCGGCGCTCGACAGGTAGACCAGCTCAGCACCACCGGCATGGAAGTAGTAGATCCGATGATGCTCCAGGAAGCGCCCGATGATCGAGCGCACCGTGATGTTCTGGGACAGGCCCGGCACGCCCGGCTGCAGTGCGCAGACGCCGCGCACGATCAGGTCGATCTTCACGCCGGCCTGGGAGGCCTCGTAGAGTTCGGCGATCACCGAGAGTTCGAGCAGCGCGTTCATCTTGGCGACGATGCGCGCGCGCTTGCCGGCGCGCGCATTGGCGATCTCGTTGCGAATCCCCTCGATCAGCTTTGAATGCAACGTGAACGGCGATTGCCACAGCTCGTGCAGCTTGAGCTCACCGCCGATGCCGGTGAGCTGCTGGAACACGTGGTGGACGTCTTCGCAGATCGTCTGCTCAGCCGTCATTAGCCCGAAGTCGGTATAAAGGCGCGTCGTGCGCGGGTGGTAGTTGCCGGTGCCTAGGTGTACGTAGCGGCGCAGCAGGGTCTTGCCGCCGAGTTTCTCGCGGCGCACGATCAGCATCATCTTGGCGTGGCACTTGTGGCCTACCACACCGTAGACCACGTGCGCGCCCACTGCCTCGAGGCGCGAGGCCCAGTTAATGTTGGTTTCCTCGTCGAAGCGCGCCAGCAGCTCGACCACCACGGTCACTTCCTTGCCGTTGCGCGCCGCTTCCATCAGCGAGTCCATCAGCGGCGAATCGGTGCCGGTGCGGTAAATGGTTTGCTTGATCGCGACCACGTTGGGATCCTTGGCTGCCTCACGTAGCAGTTCCAGCACGGGCTGGAAGCTCTCGTAGGGATGATGCAGCAGGATGTCGCCGCGATCGATCGCGTTGAACATCGAGGCGGCATTGGCGATGGTCGCCGGCGTGAACGGCGCATGCGGCACAAACTTCAGCTCGGGCAGGTCGACCAGGTCGGGCAGTTGCATCAACCGCACCAAGTTGACGGGGCCGCCGGCGCGATAGCAGTCGCGCTCGTTGAGCTCGCTCTCTTCGAGCAGGCGGTGCACGATATGGGCCGGCGTGTCGGCCGACACCTCGAGCCGCACCGCATTGCCGAGATGGCGTGCCGGCAGTTCGCCCTGCAGCGCGACGCGCAGGTTGGTGATCTCGTCCTCGTCGACGAACAGCTCGCTGTTGCGCGTGATACGGAACTGGTTGCAGCTCTTGACCACCAGCTTCGGGAACAGCTCGCCCACGAAGCGCTGCATCAGCGAGCTGAGCAGCACGAAGCCATGGCGGAAGCTCGACAGCTCCTGCGGCATGCGTACCAGGCGCGGTAGGGCGCGCGGTGCCTGCACGATGCCGAGCAGGGCCTGGCGGCCGAAGGCGTCGCGTCCCTCCAGCTCGATCACGAAGTTCAGGCTCTTGTTGAGCACGCGTGGGAACGGGTGGGCCGGATCGAGTCCGATCGGCGTGAGCACCGGCAGCAGTTCGTCGAGGAAGTAGGCACGCGCCCATTCGAGCTGCACCTCGCTCCAGCTCTCGGTGCCGTGGAAATAGATACCTTCGGTCTCGAGCGCCGGGAAGATGGTCTCGTGCAGCATCGCATACTGCTTGTGCACCAGCCGTTGGGCGCGGTCCACTACCAGGTCGTAGACATGCTGCAGCGACATGCCGTCGGGTGACAGCGCGCCCGGGTTGGCGCGCATCTGCTCCTGCAGCCCGGCCATCCGGACTTCGAAAAATTCGTCGAGGTTGCTGCTGGTGATGCAGATGAAGCGTAGCCGCTCGAGCAGCGGCACCTGCGGATCGGCAGTCTGCGCCAGCACGCGTTCGTTGAAACCGAGGATGCCTAGTTCACGGTTGAGCAGCGGGTAGCGGACGTATATCGGCAGCGAAGATGACAGATCGGATGCGGCGGGTAGAAACGCAAGTTCGGAGGCTTTCTCACGGTGCGATAACATCTTGATGACGTATTTGATTTTGTTCTGGAATGATACGGCCTGATATTCTATGATTTGATGGCAGCCACAGTTTTGTCTATAGATAATACGTCCGCCCGGGCGGAAACTCACCTCCTGTTTCAATCGATCGATACAAATCACGGATGCTGCGGTGGAGCGCGACATGACGCGATGATTTGCACCGCTAACGCGCCAGCCTTTAGAATGTCGAATGTCGCGTTTGTGAAGAACTGGGCTGCCATAGTGGCGGCTGGCCGGCCTCAAAACGGAGCCCCTTACCCAATGGTTACATCCTCGCAATTGCTTGCCGCCGTCGATCTCGGCTCGAACAGCTTCCGGCTGATCGTCGGCCGCGTCGAGGAAACTCCCGCGGGCAGCCAGATCTACCCGGTCGACGCGCTGCGCGAGCCGGTCCGTCTCGCGGCCGGCCTGTTGCGCGACAAGATGCTCGATCGCGCTTCGCAGGAGCGCGGCTGGGAGGCGCTCAAGCGCTTCGGCGAACGGCTGCGCGATTTCCACTCCGACCATGTACGGGCGGTCGCTACCAATACGCTGCGCGTGGCGAAGAATGCCGGCGAATTCCTTGGCGAGGCGGAAGTCGCGTTGGGTTTTCCGATCGAGGTGATAGCGGGCCGCGAGGAAGCGCGCCTGATCTACGCGGGTGCCGTGCATTCGGTGCCGGCCAGCGTCGGCAGGCGGCTGGTGGTCGATATCGGCGGCGGCTCGACCGAATTCATCATAGGCCAGCACTACACGCCGATCGTGATGGAAAGCCTCTATGTCGGCTGTGTGAGCCATAGCCGCCAATTCTTCCCGACCGGCAACGTCGACGAATACACCATGCGCCAGGCTGAACTGGCCGCTAAGCGCGAGATCCAGATCATCTCGGGCGAGTATAAGAAGGCCGGCTGGGACCAGGCGATCGGCTCCTCGGGCACCGCCCGTGCGCTGGCCGAACTGGTCGAGGGCAATGGCTTCAACGATCCCGGCATCTCGCGCGGCATCTCACGCGGCGGGCTGGAGCACCTTAAGCGCGCGCTGATCAAAGCCGAGAACGTCAACCGCCTGAAGCTGGTCGCGCTGAAGTCGGACCGCATCCCGGTGCTAGCGGGCGGCCTGTCGATTATGCTGGCGGTGTTCGAGGAGCTCGGCATCGACTATGTCGATACCACCGACGGCGCGCTGCGCCTGGGCGTGCTCTACGACCTGCTCGGCCGGGCCCAGCACGAGGACATGCGCACCGTGACGGTGGAAGGCTTCATGCGCCGCTACGGCGTCGATCGCGCCCAGGCCGACCGCATCGCCTCGTTGGCCACCAGCTTTTACGACCAGCTCGAGCATACCGAGGAAGCGGCTCGCGAGGAAGACCGCACCTTCGTCGGCTGGGCGGCCGCGCTGCACGAGATCGGCCTGTCGATCTCGCACAGCGCCTACCACAAGCACTCGGCCTATATCGCCAGCAATGCCGACATGCCCGGCTTCTCGCGTACCGACCAGGCCCGCCTGGCCGCGCTGGTTCTCGGTCATGCGGGCAAGCTCGGCAAGCTCTCGCAGTCGCGCGACGTCGAATGGCCGCTGCTGTTCTCCCTGCGCTTGGCCGCGCTGCTGTGCCGTCGGCGAACCGATGCGGGCCTGCCCGACATCTCGGTGTTGCACGTCAAGAAAGGTGGTTACGAGGTTCGGCTGCCGAGCAGCTGGGTCGAGCAGAATCCGCTGACCGACTACAGCCTGAGCCAGGAAGCGGCGGAGTGGGAGAAGGTCGGAATTCCGTATCGCGTGGTCTACACCGGGGCCTGAACCGGCCATCGCTCCGGCACAGGACCGCTCTCGCGCCTCGACGGCCGCACCCTGGTGAGGCCATTTGCCTTTCCGGCCGATCGTTATGGGGTGCAGACGATCGCGGTCAGGAACGGGGGTCGCCTTCACGGTGGCCTGGCTGTCGGCCACGCGAAACTTTGGCCTCGACGGCGCTCTTCGAGCCGTGTACCTCTACGCCGTAGAGCCGTAGCCCCATTCTCGTCGATCGGCTTGCCGTCGCCGTGCTGGAACAGCGGATCGTCCTGCTGGTAGCCGAGCACCCACGTCGACCGAGAAGCCGTAGGCGCTGAGCGGGTGTTCAGTATGGAAGGCATTCATCGAGTGGGATTCGACGTGCATCGGCTTGGTCTGGATGTCCCCGGCCTCGGCCACAGCTGCGCGATAAAGCGATGGCCGTTCGTGGAACAGTCGAGCGCGGCGTTGAGCGCCTTTGGCTCGGCTGCGTTGGGCGGGAAAAAAGCCGAAGCTCCGAAGCCGCGGCTAAGCAAGAAGAGGGCCGCTCATGGTGCCCAGCAGCAGGGCGTGGGTAAGGCCTGTGGCCTTGGGACGGAGCGTTTTCATAGAGTGGAAGATCGGTGATGTTGTTTGTAGTACTGGTCAACGAGGCAGCTGGCTGCCGAGGCGGCCAGCCCGTGATGCCCTGTGACTTGAACAGGTCCTGGCCTGATCGTCTGGTATGTGACCGATCATAACGAAAACGCGGCGGCGCAGCCTGCCGCCGCCTGCGCCATGACACGAGCGAGGCTGTGGTGGGGTGAAGGGTGGGCCACGTCGCCTCGTCTTACTGCTGTTGCAGCAGGTACTGCCGGACCTGCTGCATGCTCACGCGGCCGCTGTGCGCGGTATCGATCTGGTCGAAATTGCGCGCGATGAACGGCAGGCCGTCGGCCTGGGCCTTGGTGATCGACTGGCCGTTGCTCAGTGCGCTGTTGGTGGCCAGGCTCGAGGCTAGCCTCGACTGGGCCTGTTGGGCCAGGTCGCTGCCGGTGGTAGCTGCCGAGGGTGCGGCGATCGGGCGGCGCGGCAGGAACGGGCCATCCACGCCGCCCTTGAGCGGTACCGGAGTGGAAACGGCCTGCCGCGAGGCCGCCATGGCCTGGGTGGACGGTAGCACCGGTAGCGCGAGCAGCAGGACGAGCGTGAGCAGATGGGATTGGATCATGGCTTCACTCATCGATGAGATTGGCGAACGCGGGGGTGCCCGCGCCTGTTGGTTCGGCGGGCCGCGACCGCGGTCTTCAGTGCAGTAGTGTTGGCGTGCCGGCCGAGCTCTCGTCGGGCCAGGGTGCCGGCAGCTGCGCCAGCGATAGCGCGTTCGAGATCGGCTGGTTGGCGAAGAACGAGACGAGGTCCGACTTCAGCTGGGGCCGCGCGACATTGTCGAGATAGATCATGTGGCCGCCCTGGTAGAAAGTCATCTGCAGGTTCGGGTTCAGGCCCGACACCGTCTGCAGCCGCGCGAGCTGGTTCTCGGTCAGGAAGAACGGCGTGGCTAGGTCGTGATAGCCGTTCACAGACAGCACTTTCAGCTGCGGGTTCAGCTGCAGCGCCGCGAGCAGGTCCGGGATCGTGTCCGGCACCGCCTGGCCGGCGTGGCTGAAGTCCCATGCGCCGATGATGTCCTCGTTGAGGGTGGCGTAGGTTGCGTTCGGCGCCTCGAAACCGAGCTCATTCGGCAGCTGCGTGGCCAACGCATTGGTGAAGGGCTGAGTGATCAGGATGTCGGACGGATCCGAATCCTGCTGTAGGCGTGGATCGCTGCTCGGCAGGATCACGCGGCCGTCATAGCGACCGATGGTCGAGCCTGGTACCAGGTTGGTGCCGTAGTAGTTGTTGCCGAAGTAGGCGTTCAGCGAGACGATCGACATGTTGGTCTGCGCCAACCATTGCGACATGGTGTTGTTGTCGGGGAAGGTTGGGTTCGGTACCAACGGGCTGCCGGCGAAGAAGAAGGTCGGCGCGTACTGGGCCAGCTGCGAATACTGGGCGGTCACGAAGTTCTGGATCTGCAGCGCGAACTGGCCGTTGCTGGTCGGTGTCGGCGAGACCTGGTTGAAGTAGGCCGCCACCTCGGCATAACCGAGGAAGTAGCCGATCATGCCGTCGGTCGTGTACTTCAGCTCCAGCACGTTGTTGGCCGCGTTGCCGTTGGTGATCGCGTAGGTCTCGCCCGGATCGGCGAAGTAGTTGAGGATCGAGGACTGCAGCACGATGCCGGTCAGGTTCACGCTGGCCGATTCGACCGACAGCGCGAGCATGTCAGTGCGCGGCGTGCCGTAGGACTCGCCGTACAGGTAGAGCGGCGAGCTCGCGCGATTGTTCACCGCGATATAGCGGCGGATAAAGTCGCGCATCACACGCACGTCGGGATCCGTGCCCCAAAAGGTCTGGTTGGTGTTCGGTGCGATCGCTTCCGAGAAGCCGGTGCCGGGTGGATCGATGAACACCATGTCGGTGGTGCCGATCAGGCTCTCGTTGTTGCTCACCAGCGGGAAGTTCGGCCAGTTCGTCATCAGCGGATCGGGCGTGGCCACGCGGGTCGGCGCGAACGAGCCGAGCCGCAGCCAGACCGAGGAGGAGCCGGGGCCGCCGTTGTAGAAGAAGGTGACGGGGCGTGGCTTGCCGTCCTGGCTCGGTGCCGTGTAGGCGACATAGAACATGGTCGCCTCGGCCTTGCCGCTCGGATCGATCGCGGTGAGGTGGCCGGTGGTGGAGGTGTCGCTGACGGTTTTGCCGCCGCCCGTCCACTGGCGATGCATGATGGCCGCCGATTCGTTGACCTGCGAGGCTTGCAGACTCGCGCCGGCGGAGGTGGAATACACAGTGTTGTCGGTGCAGGGATGGTTCGCCGAGGCGACACTGCCGCTCGTGCCGTCGCCGCCGCATGCGCTCAGCGTGAGCACCGACATCGACAGGACGACCCAGCCGATTTGTCGGATCGCACGCCGCGCCCGACGGCCCAGACCCTGGTTTCTCTCTTTCATTCTTGCTTCCTTTTCCTTTCGGTTCGATCAGCCGCGAATCGCGCCGTAATGGCTGGCGTGCACCGGAACCGACCACGAAGCAGGGACCGGGCGGTCCGTTGCTCGCTGGCGGCTATCGTGCGCCGCTTGCCCAATAGCGCGCCAGTTGCCGGGCAGGCCCTGGCGCAACAATCCGCCTGACTGGACCCCGCAGGGGCCGCTGTGAGCGACGGTCGAGCGGTTGCTGCGCGAAGTGGCACTCTCCCGAACAGATCGCCTGTCTGCGACAAGCTCCGCAAGAGCCGGAGGCCCCGGGCACTGGGAAGGCGACCTGATCAAGGGTGCAAGGGTGCGCGTAATATGTCTTCGGTCAGCGACGCTGATCGAGCGTACCTCGATGTTTGTCACCCTGGGCAAGATGGAGAACGCCACTGCCGCCGCCGTCACTTCGTTCGGCATGATCCTGAACCGCATCGACGCTCAGCGCCGACTTTCCCTGACCTTATGATCAGGGGCGGGAAATGGCGAAGCACGAGCAGCTTCTCCGAAGAGACTGGCATCAAGGTCTACTTTGACGATCCACATAGCCCTTGGTAGCGCGGGCGTAACGAGAATATCAATGGGCTGCTGCGCCAGTACATGCCAAAGGGTACGGATCTGGCCGTGTTTTTCCAGGCCGAACTCGACGACATCGCCTGGCAAATGAACACCCGGCCGCACAAGAGCTTGGGCTGGACGCGTCCGGCCAACTGTTCATGCCCGAATCCGTTCGATGTTCGCCAGCATCATCATGAAATCGTTGCCTTGGGAGATACCCTTCGACCTCAACACGCTTCTGTTCAACGCGTTTCTGTTACTGTTAGACTTGGATCTTAAAAAAATTATTCTAAGAATAAAAAATATTCGCGTCAATCAGAATGCGGAAAAATTCGTATGGAGTTTTGTAACGGTGATTTTGTTGCGATGCGGCGCAGTGGGCGTTTGTTGCATAAGTCCAGCCGCGACGTGCTGACGTTTCGCGCAACAGCGTCCGCGCGTGACTCCTCTGTTATCAGTTCGATTTCCGGCGTAGATTCTCGATTTTTGTCCAGAAAATGCGCAAGTATACGACCAACAAGCCATCGAGCTCTAAAGCCAAATACTGTGTCAAGAACTGGGCGCAGTACAACGCGGCCCTCATTGCTCGAGGAGACGTGACGGTGTGGATCGACCCAAGCCTGTTCACAGCGCGGCGCGAGCTGGACGTGCCCATCCGCGGCCGCCCCTGCATCTACCCGGATGCACTCATACAGGTGTTGCTCGACCTCGGCTGTTGCTCGACCTCGGCAAGTCGTAAGCGCTGGTTTCCGCACACCGGAAGGAAAATCACTTGCAATTTACGGGCGAGCATAGCCGCATCGCGGCGGTCGAGATCGACCGGCGATGTCTGCGCTTGGATTCAGAGGAAGCGCGCCGATTCAATGGTCGGCCTACGCTCGCGCTGTCAGCTCACGTTCGTCGTCGCTGCTTGCAGTTTCGCGTAGTTGAACGGCAGCAAGTCGCTGATGTCAGCATCCGCTGGTCGCTTGGGCAGCTCCCTCAGCCATGCATCAGCCACGCGTGCGGTTCGACACCGCTGGCGCGGCATGTGAGCATCAAGGGCTATAGGCCATTGCGCTGGCCTTCGCGCCGGCCGGCGTGTCGCTGAACAGCCACGACTTTCTTCCGGTAACAAACGGCCTGATGTCGCGCTCGATGGTATTGCTGTCTATCGGCCAGCTTCCGTCCTCGACGCAGCGACTCAAGTACGGCCACTGCCGTCGGCTGTAGTCGATGGCTTTGCCGAGCAAGCTCCGTCGGCAGCACCTTCGGTGCCATCTCGTCGAGCTGGGCCTTCAAGGTGTTCAGCAGCGGCATGCTATGCTGCTGTCTCGAGCTATTGTCGAAAGTGGTGTACGTCTGGCAGACGGAATGTTGAGAAGGCGGTGGCGGTTTAGCTGAGAATATTGCGTGTCAGAAGCACAACCAACGAACCTGGTGGGAGCCGGAACCGACCACCATGAGAGAAACGCTACGCAAGAAGCGAACAGCGATAAAGATAAAGCAGGGCGGTTTCAAGGTTTTGAAGTGCAACAGAAGCCGGTTGCGCCCGAAGGGCATCCTCCAAGGCAACGATTTTATGATGATTCTGACGAACATCGAACGGATTCGGGCATGAACAGTTGGCCGGACGCGTCTAGCCCAAGCTCTTGCGCGGGCGGGCGTTCATCTGCCAGGCGATGTCGTCAAGTTCGGCCTGGGAGAACACGGCCAGATCCGTACCCTTGGGCATGTACTGGCGCAGCAGCCCGTTGGTGTTCTCGTTGCATCCGCGCTTCTTCATATCCAGCAGCAGCTCGCATCACTACTCCTTCAATTCCCGGTAGCCGTCGCCAATCGCCATATGCTCTTTCTCGCCTTCCGGCGTCACGCCGATGATCACCAGCAGGAACTGGCCGTCTGAATCGTCACTGCGCACGCCGGTGTGAATGCCGTCGACCCCATCAGTACAACGTAAGCGACTCGGTAAGACCGAGTCCCCCATTCGCATGCGCGTGAGGCAAGATGATGAGCACGTGGAATCTGTGTGGATCACGTGAGATCGCGCCCACGATCAGCGGTGTGGGTCAGGACGTATTCCAGATAGGCGCGCGGATTGACGCCGTTGAGTTTGCGCGGTCCCGATCAGGCTGTACATTGCAGCCGCCAGCTCGCCTCCGGCGTCGGAGCCAACGAACAGATAATTCGTGCATCCGAGCGCGACACAGCGTAGGGCGTTCTCGGCAAGCGCGTTGCTGATCTCGGTCCGGCCGTCCTCGCAGTAGAACACGAGCGCTGCCCAGTGGTTCAACGAATAGTTGATTGCTTTGGCGAGGGTGGACTTGGTCGACAGCGTCGCGAGCTTTTCCCTGATCGTTGCCTCGCATGTGGCGAGCAGCGGCTTGGCCTTTTCCTGGCGTACGCGCAGGCGCTCATCGGGTGG
>JAYFSB010000025.1:0-10316 GCA_040946865.1 Burkholderia sp. | reverse complement strand
TTTGTTTTATTTACATATCACCCGCCGCGTGGCACCAGCGTGGGGTTGGGGTGGGGGTGGTTGTTGGCTGGCAGGTTCGGGATCCAAAAACCACCGTAGCCCGACAGGAGGCTGGGGCGCGCAATGCGCCGCGTCGCGCCTTGCGCGTCGGTCTCGCCGTCAAGCTTATTGCGCGGCCCTATCAGCTTATACGGCACCGCGGGCCCGTCGCTCGAGCGCGCCACCGCGCGACGCACCACCAGCCCGCTGGCCTCGAACTGTGCGGGCGGCCGGTCGAGCAGCACGCGGCGCGCAGCGGCATCCTCGGCCTGGTCGGCGAGATCGGCGAGCCAGCATGCGGGCGGATCGAGAAAGGTATCGACATCGACGAAGACCTCGTCGTTCAGCGTCGGCTCTACTGGCTCGAGATCGATCTCGGCCTCGCCGGTCCAGGCGAACGGCCGCGAATGCCAGCTCCAGCTGCCGTCCTCGTGCTGTTGCGGCTGCCAGAGCAAAGTGCGATTGTGCACGTCGTCGAGCCAGCTCGCGATCAGCGTTTGGCGCGTGTGGGTCCAGCTGCAGGCCGAGGTCGACGGCCCAGGCGCGAACAGCGTGGTGAAGCCGCGCGAGCCGGCCAGGAAGGCGTCCTCACGAATCGCCAGCAGCGAACCGCCGGTGTGCAATACGCCCTCGCAATCCCAGTCGAGACGCGGCTCCAGCACCAGCCAGCCGTGCCAGAAGCCCACCACCACATGCGCGGGCACCTCGTAGCGCCGCCACTCGCCCGCCTCGTCGAGCCGGTAGGTATGCAGATCGAAGAAATCGACGCTGCGCCAGGCGGTGTGCCGCTGCTCGATCGGATCGAAGGTCGCGCCGACGCTGATGTCGTCGGACTCGCCGCGGAACACCACGGACGCCTCGTCTAGCACCGTGCCGCGCGTCCAGCGCCGCACCTCGTAGGGATAACCGGCGTCGGTGGTCGAAGTCTCGTCGCGCTCCCAGCTTACGTAGACGGTATCGCGATTGATCCAGTCGACGGTGTGATTGCCGGATTCGTCGATCCGGAAACCGTCTTCGACGAAGCAGCATCGCTCCAGATCGAACTCACGCACCACCACCGCGTCGGCACCGCCCGGCGACAGCGACAGCAGCGCGCGGTCGCCGTCGGGATAGAGGATCGCATCGTGCTCGAACACCCAGGATTCGCGCTCGTACGCGCCAAGCGCGTCGACATCGAGCAATACCTGCCAGTCCGGCTTGCCGGCGCACCAGTCGTCCCAGCGCGCGCGGCGCCACAGACCCTTGGGATGACGATCGTCCTGCCAGAGGTCGTAGGCCCACTCGCGCCAGCGCGCCGGGATTATGGGCCGCTCGCGCGGCAGGTAGGCCTTGGCCAGGCGTGTGGCGAGCGTGTTGAAACCTTCGCCGTGGCGCAGTGCGGCGTGGGTGCGCGCGTTCTGCTCGTCGACCCAGGCGCTGGCGCGCTGGCTGTCGAGCGATTCGAGGAACTTGAAGGGATCCGGCCCATCGGGCCAGTGGAACGAATCGGGCATCATGGTTCAGCTGGAGAGCAAACCCCAATTATGTCCGATCGCGCGGCGCGCGATGAAAAGCGCGGAAAACCGCGAGGAACAACGCAAGACGACACATCAAGCCCGTCCGACATCACGGCTCCAGGTGCAATTCCTGGATCTTGCGCGTGATCGTGTTGCGGCCGATGCCGAGCCGCTCGGCAGCCTCGACCTTGCGGCCGCGCGTGAAGTCGAGTGCCTCACGAATCACGGTCGCCTCGAAGCGGCGCGCGAGTTCATCCATCACATCGGCCGAGTTCTCGCGCAGCAGCCGCGCGACCTCGGTGCGCAAGCCCTGCTCTCAGACCGGATAGCCGGACATGAGTGCCGCCACCGCGCCGCGCGCGATCGGCACCCCAGGCAGCATGGCACCCATCGCACAGTTAGTGTCGGCTGGCAGCGCATCGCTGCTGGCGGCCGCCGCAGCCGGCGTCACTCCATCGCAGAGTTCGGCCTGCGTCTGGCTCAGGTTGGGCGGCAGGTACTTGATCTCGGCCGTCTGCGCCGGTGCCATCAAGGTCAGCCAGTTCGCGAGATTCTCCAGCTGCCGCACGTTGTCGGGGAACGGCAGCGAGGTCAGGTAGGCGAGCGCCTCGTCCGACACGCGCTTGGGTTCGACGCCGAGATCGCGCGCGCTCTTTTGCAGGAAGTGGCGCGTCAGCAGCGGGATGTCCTCGCTGCGCTCGCGCAGCGCCGGCAAGCGCAGCCGGATCACGTTGAGGCAGTGATACAAGTCCTCGTGGAACAGGCCCTGGCGCACCCGCGACTTGAGATTCTGGTGGGTCGCCGCGATCACGCGCACATTGGCGCGCAGCGGGTTGTGGCCACCCACGCGATAGAACTGCCCGTCCGACAGCACGCGCAACAGGCGCGTCTGCAGGTCGAATGGCATGTCACCGACTTCGTCGAGAAACAGCGGGCCGTTCGCGCGCGGGCTATGGCGGTGCAGCGCACGCGCTACCCGCTCCTTGCCGGTACCGGATTCGCCCGTGATCAGCACGGTCGCGGTCGAATGTGAGAGCCCGCCGATGGTGCGGAACATGTCCTGCATGGCGGGTGCCTAGCCCAGCATCTCGGGTGCGTCGGCGAGCTTGTCGTCATCGGGCACGCCGACGCGCAGGCTTTCCTCGACCGCGCGCCGGATCAGCTCGACCGCCTTGTCGACGTCGAAGGGCTTGGCCAGGTATTCGAAGGCACCACCCTGGAAGACGGCCACCGCGCTGCCGAGGTCAGAGAACGCAGTCATGGTGATGACGGACAGGCTCGGCATCCGCTCGTGCATCGCCTTCAGCAGCTCGAGGCTCGAACCACCCGGCATCCGGATGTCGGATATCAGCACCTGCGGCGATTCATGGTCGAGCGTGGCCAGCGCCTCACGTACGTTCGAGAAGCTTCGGGTCGCGAAGCTGTCGCGCGCGAGTGCCTTTTCAAGCACCCAGCGGATCGATTGGTCGTCTACTATCCAGATCGACTTCATAGGTCGGTCAGATGGATCGGTGAGTCGCTGCAATGCCGCTCAATGATCGAGCGGCAGCAAAATCTGAAATTCGGTTCGCCCAGGCCGGCTTTCTACCTGGATCATTCCATCGTGCTGCTGCACGAAGGTCTGCGCGAGCGTGAGGCCGAGGCCGCGGATGTCCTCGGGAATGCCGGGGCCGTTGTCGCCGGGGCCGTTGTCGATCACGTGCAAGTCCAGTGCCAGCTTGAACAGTTTCTTGCAGATCGTGATCTTGCGCGCCACGCGGGTGGGCAATTCGATGCGCGCATCGCCGCGGCGTTGCTCACGATGTTGAGCAGCGCCTGGATCAGCTGCTCCTTGTCGCCTCGCAGGTCGGGCACGCTGACGTCGTAGTCGGGCTCGATGGTCATGGTCAGCCCGCGCGGAAATTCGGCCAGCGTCACGGCGCACACATGCTCGCAAACCTCGTGCACGTTGACGTCACCGAGACGATGTGCGGATGCCGCCGGTGCGGCTCCAGCAGCCGGTCGGATTCCTTGATGATGACCTGCGTGTACTCGCGCAGCTCGCCGCGCTCACGCGCGGACAGCCGCTCACGCGCGGACAGCCGCTCACGCGCGGACAGCTCGAACTCGAGCAGTTGCGCCGCGCCGCGGATACCGCCGAGCGGATTCTTGATCTCGTGCGCGAGATTGCGGATCAGGTGCTTGTTGGCTGCGGCCAGGTCGTGGATCCGCTCCTCGCGATCGGTGCGCGACTGCCGCTCGTTCTCGAACAGCTCAGCCAGCACGTAGTCGGGCGCACCCTCCAGGCGGGCGCACCCTCCAGGAAACCGACGAGCGCATGCACGTGCAGCGCCTCGCGGCCGGGCCGCTCGAGCACGGTGTCGAAGTGGGTGGCCTGGAAACGACCCTCGCCGATCGCGGTGATGGTGGTCGCCAGCTCGGTCGAGTTCGGGAACAGGTCGCTCCACGGCATCTGCGCCAGCTGGCGGCGCGAGATATCGAGTATCGCCTCGGCCGATGGGTTCGCGAAGGCGATCCGCAGCGTGCGGCGATCGAGCACCAGCACCACCGTCGGCAGCGCCTCGAGCCCGTTCAGCAGCCCCGAGCGCAGCAGCCTCTCGTCGTCCGACAGCCGCTCCGACTCCCCTGCCCTGGCCTTGAACAGATTCTTCAGAACCATCTTGCGTGAATGCCCGCTCATGACTGGTGAAACGGCGCAATGAAAAATGGACGGCCCAACGCCGTCCCCTTCGCGTGTACCCGACTGCCGGGAAGTTCTCGCTCACGGCAGCCAGCCGGCGCTTCGCTCGATGACCTGACAGCGCCATCGCCACGCTTACAGCGAGTAGTACATCTCGAACTCGACCGGGTGCGTGGTCATGCGGAACTTCGCGAGTTCCTGTTCCTTCAGGCCCAGGTACGCGTCGATCATCGCATCGGTGAACACGCCGCCGCGCGTCAGGAACTCGCGATCCTTGTCGAGTGCCTCGAGCGCCTGGTCCAGGCCCGCGCAGACGGTCAAGATCTTTGCATCCTCTTCCGGCGGCAGGTCGTACAGGTTCTTGTCGGCGGCCTCGCCCGGATGGATCTTGCTCTGGATGCCGTCCAGACCTGCCATCAGCAGGGCCGAGAAGCATAGGTACGGGTTCGCCATCGGATCCGGGAAGCGCGTCTCGATACGGCGGGTCTTCGGGTTCGGCACGTGCGGAATGCGGATCGATGCCGAGCGGTTGCGTGCCGAGTAGGTCAGCTTGACCGGCGCCTCGAAGTGCGGGACCAGACGCTTGTACGAGTTCGTCGTCGGGTTGGTAATTGCATTCAGCGCACGAGCGTGCTTGATGATGCCGCCGATGTAGAACAGCGCCAGTTCCGACAGGCCGGCGTAGCCGTTGCCCGCGAACAGGTTCTGGCCGTCCTTCCAGATCGACTGGTGCACGTGCATGCCCGAGCCGTTGTCGCCGACCACCGGCTTCGGCATGAAGGTCACCGTCTTGCCGTAGGAGTGCGCGACGTTGTGGATGATGTACTTCAGCCATTGCGTCCAGTCGGCGCGCTCGACCAGGGTCGAAAACTTCGTGCCGATTTCGTTCTGGCCCTGGCCCGCCACTTCGTGGTGGTGGACTTCGACCGGGATGCCGATCTGCTCGAGTAGCAGGCACATTTCCGATCGGATGTCCTGGAACGTGTCGACCGGCGCGACCGGGAAGTAGCCGCCCTTGGTGCCCGGACGGTGGCCCGTGTTGCCGCCTTCGAAGTCCTTGCCTGACGACCACGGGGCTTCCTCGGAATTGATCTTCACGAAGGTGCCCGACATGTCCGTGTTCCACTGGACCGAGTCGAAAATGAAGAATTCCGGCTCCGGACCGAAGAAGGCCGTGTCGCCGATGCCCGTGCTCTTCAGGTAGGCTTCCGCGCGCTTGGCCAGCGAGCGCGGGTCGCGCTCATAGCCCTTGCCGTCGGCCGGCTCGACCACGTCGCAGGTCAGCACCAGGGTCGGTTCTTCGTAGAACGGATCGATGAAGGCCGCGCCCGGATCTGGCATGAGCAGCATGTCCGACGCTTCGATCCCCTTCCAGCCGGCGATCGACGAACCGTCGAATGCATGACCGCTTTCGAACTTGTCTTCGTCGAAAGCCGACACCGGCACCGACACGTGATGTTCCTTGCCGCGCGTGTCCGTGAAGCGGAAATCGACAAACTTGACGTCCTCGTGCTTCACGAGTTGCATGACGTCGACGACGGTTTTACTCATAACCTCTTCTCCTGATTGAACAAATCCGGCGGACTGGGACCGCCTCCGTTAAGCGGATGATTTCGACTTCAGTACTGGAGCGCAGCAAGGGGCCGACTTGACCGGAGCTACTAAAGCAGCTTCCATGCCACCCATGCGCCAGTTCGGCGTGGCGGGCGACGATCCGCGCCGAGACAGAGCCAGCCCGCGCGCTTTCGAGGCTTGATCGGCTCGGCTCGGCGCATTCGGCTCGGCGCATTCGATGCACCAAACATAGGCAAAAACGAGAGAAACGCACCAAAATAATATTACTCCGTCCCTGATAGCAAATTTTGCACTGATTTGATGATTTCGTGTGTCGCATGCACGCACCCGGGCGCTCGAGGGCGGCCCGGTGCCCGGCTTGCGCGCTACAATGCCGATTTGAGTTGACCAGAGAGTCTAGCCATGACCACGCTCGAACAGCTCTATGCTATGCGCGACGCACACCGCGCCGAAGGCAATCTGAGCTACGGCGGCACCCTGCCACCCGCGAAGCCTTCGAACTGGACCCGGCTGTGCGCCTGGTCGACGTGCGCACCCGCGCCGAGCTCGACCGTAAGCGATCGGTGAACCCGCCCCTTGCGGCATCGCATCAGATCGGTTAGCGCTCAGGTGCCCGGTTTTTGAATGGACTTACCGAGATTTCACGGCAGCAGTGCTTCGTAGTCGTCGACCGTCTGCGCAAGCGACAGCGCCTTGAACAGGTCGATGAAGTACTAATACATGTCGACGTTATTCGCCTTCGCCGTCTCGAGCAGCGAGTACAGGTTCAGGCTCGCCTTCGCCTCGGCCACCGTGTCGCTGAACAGTCAGTTCTTTTTGCCGACCACAAACGGCCTGATCGAATTCTCACGGGCGTTGTTGCATATCGGCCAGGTCTCGTTCTCGATGTAGCGACTCAGCTGGTTGCCCAGATAGCCCAGTGTCTGCCCCAGTTTGCCACCAGGCAGCGTTGTCTCTAGATGCTCGTCCAGCAACGCCTTGGTCTTGCCCAGCACCATCCGGCTATAGCGTTCGCGCACTTCCGTCGCGTACAGCTTGCCGATCAGATGCAGGAACTGCGTCGCCGGCTGATGCGGCCCACGCGCGGCCTTGGGCAGCACCGCGTCAGCTTCACAAAGTACCGCCTCGCATGTGTCCATGCATGCCGAGGTGGATCAGCTTGTTCTGCTTCGCAATCACATCGTACACGTCGCCCTGTTCGATATGGGGCCAGGGCGCGTAACTGTACAGCCGCACCGGCGGGCCCACCGCGTTCATTTGTACCCACACCGCGCTTTTCGACTGCGCCGCGTGACCCGGCTCCTTCAGCACCTGCACGTTCGTTTCGTCGCCCTGTGTGGCCGCCATCGTGTTGCGCGAGATGTCGCCGCCGAAGCGGCACAGCACCGGCGCGACCTTCAGACCATGGTCGCAGATCTCGCACGCATACTGAACCCGCTCGTGCCGGATCACCCGGATTTGCTGCGGGATGATGTCCAGTTGCTTGCTAAGTTCGACACCCATCTCGAGACCAGCTTCGAGCTCATTGACCGGGCAGATAAGCTGGTCCGCCGGTATCTCATATCGAATCACCTCGCGCGGCAGCGCCGGATTGAGCGGCTTGCGGCTGCCGTGCTGCTTGCGCGCCGCCACCGCGACCTCTGGCTGTGGTCCTCCTGCGCCGGCTGCTGCGGCGTCGACACCAGTTGCTCCGCCTCATTCAGAAACAGGTCGCCCTGCCGAGGATCGTGCTTCTTCTCGCTGCTCGCGCCAAACAGCTTGCGCAGCATGGCTACACGTCATTCACGTATAAATCCAGCAATTTACCACTCACTCGAAATTCAACAGAGGCCAAAATTCCGTCTGCCCACCGTACACCACTTTCGACAATAATTCTCCACCGACTGCACTAGGAGCTGCGGATTCCCGCCGAGGTGCTGATCAGCGTCGCCTGAGCGAGCATGGCATCGGCACCGCGCAGGCGGTTCGTGCCGGTTTCAGGCACCGTCGCGCGCCGGGTTCGGCGAGCGCAACCTAGCCGAGATCGAGTACGCGGAGGCCGGTGGCCACGCTCCGCGCAACAGGTCGGCCAGCGCCCGCGGGTTCGACGGCCAGTAGGCATGCATGTAGGTCGCGACGATCGAGCCATGCCGGTAGACGGCCTCGCCGGGCCCACCGTCGTTGGGCCGCACGGCGACGGCCGAGGGTGCGAGCGACGTCCGCAATTTCGAGTAATGGAAGGTATGGCCCGACATCGGCCCGGCCGGCGTGTCGAGCCGCTGCATGCCGAGCGAAGTGAAGCGGCGCTGCATGGCGGCGGTGCCGGGCAGCAGGCCCAGCATCGGCGTGATGGTGCCGTCCGCCGTGCTCAGGGTCTCGCAGAGATAGAGCATGCCGCCGCACTCGGCCAGCACCGGCCGCCCGGCCGCGACATGCGAGGCGATGCCGGCGGCGCTGCGCAGGTTGGCGGCAAGCCGTGCCGCATGCAGCTCCGGATATCCACCCGGCAGGTACAGCGCATCGCAGTCGGGCAAGGCCTCGTCAGCCAGCGGCGAGAAGAAGCTCAGGCTGGTACCGAGCGCGTCGAGCAATGCCAGGTTGGCAGGGTAGAGGAAGGAGAAGGCCGCATCGCGCGCCACCGCCACCCGCAGGCCCTCGAGCCAGCGCGGCAAGGGCGTTTGTTGCACGGGCGGCGCGAACTGGACTACCGGCGGCAACTCGGCCAGCGAGGTCTGTGCCATGGCATCGGCCGCGCGTTCGAGCCGCGCGTCGAGGTCAGCGATATCCACGGCCTGGTGCAGGCCGAGATGCCGTTCCGGCAGCGCGATGCCGGGGTCGGCCAGCAGATGGCCGAGCCAGCGGATGTCCTCGGGCATCGAGGTGCGCAGCAGCGCAGCATGTGGCTCGGAGCCGACGCGATTGGCCAGCACGCCATGGAAAGGCAGCCCGGGCCGAAAGCGTGTGAGCCCGAAGGCCAGCGCGCCGAAGGTTTGTGCCACCGATTTCCCCGAGATCACCGCGACCACAGGCACGCCCAAACGGCCGGCAAGGTCTGCGCTGCTCGGCGTACCGTCGAACAGACCCATCACGCCCTCGATCAGGATCAGGTCGGCCTTGGCGGCCGCCTGCACCAGCAGCGCACGGCAGCCGTCCTCGCCGACCATGCCGAGGTCGAGCGAATGGACCTCGGTGCCGCTGGCGCGCGCGAGGATCATCGGGTCGAGAAAGTCGGGGCCGGTCTTGAACACGCGCACGCGCCGGCCGAGTCGCCGATGCAGACGCGCCAGCCCCGCGGTGACCGAGGTCTTGCCCTGGCCCGAGCCGCTCGCACCGATTAACAGGGCTGGACAGCGCTGCACGCGTGCCGACATGCTAGAACTCCACGCCGCGCTGGGCCTTCACGCCCTGCTCGCGATACGGATGCTTGACCAGCCGCATCTCGGTCACCAGGTCAGTGGCCTCCACCAGCGCATCCGGCGCATGACGCCCCGTCACCACCACGTGCAGCGCCGCTGGGCGCGCGGCCAGCACGGCCAGTACCTCATCGAGCGGCAGGTAGTCGTACTTCAACACCGTGTTCAGCTCGTCGAGGATCACCATCTGGTACTCACCGCTCTCGATCATCCGGCGCGCTTCGTCCCAGCCCTTGCGCGCAGTCGCGATATCGGCCTCGCGGTCCTGGGTGTTCCAAGTGTAGCCGTCGCCTATCGTCACAAAATCGCAATCCGCGAAGGTGTTGAGCAGATCGCGCTCGGCCGTGTGCAGCGCGCCCTTGATGAACTGCACCACGCCCAGCTTCATGCCGTGGCCAAGCACGCGCACCGCCATGCCGAAGGCGGCCGTGCTCTTGCCCTTGCCGTTGCCGGTGTTGACGATCAGCAAGCCCTTCTCGACGGTCGCCGCGGCCTGTTTTTTTTCGTGGCCGGCGCGGCGGCGTTCGGTCATGCGCTGATGCGATTCGGGATCAGTTTTCATCGGGTCGAAGTCCTCAGGATACGGGGGCGGGCAGGAAAATATCGGGGCATTGGGCAGGGCAGCGGCGCGGCCTCACGCCGGCCCGGCGATCGCCACCGTCACGCCGTCGACGATCGTCTTCGGCACCAGCAGCCGGCCGTGCGGCGCGGTGGCCAGCGCGCAGGGCTCGCACACACCTTCGACGCCAAAGCGCGCGAAGGCGGCCGACGTCTGGACCGCGCCATCCGCCGGCGGCAAGCCTGGTTCCTCGCGCGCGGCGATGGCTTCACGCGCGATCGCCACCAGCGGCCAGTCGTGTCGCGCGCAGCAGGCGACCAGGCCGGGTTCCGCGGCCTTGGCAGCGAGCGTCGCGACGCGGAAGATATCGGCGAGCGCGAGGCCGGGCCGGCGCGCGAGCGCGCCGGTGATGGCAGCCACTATAGCCTCGGGCGACATGCCGGCGCGACAGCCGACGCCGACGACGACGCGTGGTGTGGCGGCACGATACGAAGCGCAGCGGCTCATGCTAGGATTTTTTTTAATTTTAAAAAATTTTTTTTTTTTATTTTTTTTTAGGCAACCCCACAGAATGT
>JAYFSB010000024.1:0-10469 GCA_040946865.1 Burkholderia sp. | reverse complement strand
CAACTTCGTTCATGATCGATTCGCTTCGCAGGCTTGACGACATCACGAATGCAGACACTTGATCAGCATTGCCTTAAAGTCAAATCTGGTGTAGGGCGTCGGCCTGATCAGGCGGCTCAGCGGTTGCTGAGCCGGTGTGCTATCGGTCACCGGGACGCCATCTTTAAACTCGATTCCACCGAGCATCTCTGCAAGCTTCTCCGGCACCAGAATCCTACGCCACGACTGTTCGGTTGACTTGATCAGCTTGAACCGCCAGGCCGAGAAACGTCGCACGCTACACGCAGTTGCTCGTGCGTTTGGTCCGATGCCGCACCGTCGCGAACGTCAACTCGATCGGGTTGGTCGTGCGCAGATGCTGCCAGTGCTGGGCCGGGAAGTCGTAGAACGCCAGCAGTTCGTCGCGATTTTCGATCAGTTTTTCTGCCACCTTCGGGTACTTTGTCGAGTCGCTATCGGCGAAGTCATTGAATGCGACCAGCGCGTCGGCGCGCGCGGCAGATGTTCTTGCAGCGCCTTCTTCGCGCGCCCCTGCCTGGACGTCGGCAGCGTGTTGAGCACGTTACCCATTTTGTGAAACCAGCAGCGCTGATGCTTCGTCTGCGAGAACACTTCCTCCATCGTCGACCAGAAGCCCATTGCGCCGCCGACACGCCCGCCGACTTGCGCACGTACGGCGGCACGACCGCCGAATTGAAGTGGATTGCCCAAGCCCGAGCGGTCCCGCCCGCCCCTTGGGTACTTTTGACCTTCACCGGGCCAACCACCGTGACGATCTCGCGCTCGGGCAGATAGCCGTTACGCACAACGGCGCGTCGGACCTCGATCGATTTCACGTTGCTGTACTGCTCCAGCATAGCGGTAGGCTTCGCTTCAACTGCCTGCTGGATCAGCTGTCGCAGCACCCTGCTGGATTAGCTCGTCGAGCACGCTTTTCGTTTCTGCTTTACCGCTGCCCAATTCTTTGGTAGAGCGGTTTCAAGGGTGAAGCGCAACAGAAGCCGGTTGCGCCCGAAGGGCATCCCCCAAGGCAACGATGTCATGATGATGCTGACGAATATCGAACGATTCGGGCATGAACAGTTGGCCGGACACGTCTAGTCCAAGCCCTTGCGCGGGCGGGCGTTCATCTGCCAGGCGATGTCGTCGAGTTCGACCCGGGAGAACACGGCCAGATCCGTACACTTGGGCATGTCCTGGCGCAGCAGCTCGTTGGTGTTCTCGTTGTGCCCGCGCTGCCAAGGGCTATGCGGATCAGCGAAGACTATGATGCCGGCGGTCTCGCAGGGCTGCTCATGACTGGCCATCTCCCGTCTCTGATCATAGGTCATGGAAAGACGGCGCTGGGCGTCGATGCGGTTCAGGATCATGCCGCACGAAGTAACGGCGGCGGGGCAGTGGCGTTCTCCATTTTGCCCAGGGTGACGTGCAGCGAGGTGCGCTCGACCAGCGTCGCGACCGAAGACGCATGATGCGCGCCCTTGATCAGGTTGTCTTCCCAGTGCCCGAGCACGATCCGCTCGTCGATCTCAGCCGGACGATCGTGGATGCCACCCCTGTTTTAGGATGCTGCCCCGGCGGTCTTCGCCGCGCGTCCGGGGCCGCCGGGGCTTGCGGGCCTGTCGCAGACAGGCGATCAGTTCCGCTCGCAACTGGTCGCGCGGCTGGGCCTACAACGCAGTGTAGATCGTTTCGTGACTGGCCAGCAGGGTCGACTCATCGGGGTTCATGTTTCGCAGTATGCTCGCAATTTGTTCGGGAGAGTGCCGCTCACGCAGCAACCGCTCGGCCGGCGCCCGCAGCCGCTCCTGCGGGTCCCAGTCGGGCGAATTGTTGCGCCGGGACTGCCAGGAACTGGCGCGCTGCTGGGCGAGCGGCGCACGGGGATAGCCGCCAGCGAGCAACGGACGGCCCGGTCCTGGCATCCCTACTCAAGGCTCAGCTGGATCATCGTGCGCTCTTCACAACTCAGGTGTTTATAGGTTCCATATCACAACACAACACCCCGCGGGGGGTGTTGCACTTCAGATTTGAGGCCGCCCTTTAGCAGGTGGACGATGCCGTCGCGCTCCTCTAGCAGTTCGGCCAGCGAGCTGTCCATTTTATCGCGCGAGAAGGCGTCGATTTCCAGGCCCTCGACGCGCTTGTACTCGCCGTTCTCGCAGGTCACCGGCACGCCGTAGATGATGTCCTCGGGAATGCCGTAGGAGCCGTCCGACGGGATGCCCATCGTGACCCAGTTGCCGTTGGTGCCGAGCACCCAGTCACGCACGTGGCCGATCGCCGCGTTGGCTGCCGAAGCCGCCGACGACAGGTCGCGCGCCTCAATGATCGCCGCGCCACGCTTGCCGACGGTCGGAATGAAGGTGTCGCGATTCCAGACGTCGTCGTTGATCAGCTTGAGCAGCGATTCGCCTTCGGCGCTCGCAAAACGAAAGTCGGGGTACATCGTCGGCGAGTGGTTGCCCCACACGGCCAGTTTCTCGATCGAGGCGACCGGCTTGCCCGATTTGGCGGTCAGTTGTGACAGCGCGCGGTTGTGGTCCAGGCGCAGCATCGCCGTGAAGTTCTTCTTCGGCAGGTCCGGTGCCGACTTCATGGCGATATAGGCGTTCGTGTTGGCGGGGTTGCCGACCACCAGCACCTTGACGTCGCGGCTGGCGACTTCGTTCAGCGCGGTGCCCTGGACCGTGAAGATCTCGGCGTTGGCCGACAACAGGTCCTTGCGCTCCATGTCTTTCGAACGCGGGCGGGCACCGACCAGCAGTGCGACGTCGGCATCCTTGAAGGCGGCCTGCGGATCGTCGGTGATCACGACGCCGGCGAGCAGCGGGAATGCGCAGTCGTCGAGCTCCATCACGACACCTTTGACGGCGGCTTGGGTTTGCGGGAGGTCGAGCAGTTGCAGGATAACCGGCTGATCCTTGCCCAGCAGGTCGCCGTTCGCGATGCGGAACAGCAGCGAGTATGCGATTTGACCTGCGGCACCGGTAACGGCAACGCGCTTTGCGGGCTTAGCCATGAGAAATCTCCAGGACGATGGGCGTGGGACGCGAGCAAAAGCACCATTCTATGCGCGTTATGCGCCGCATTGCATTGAAGCGGTGCGCAGGAAACACATCCGGCTCGGCCAGGAAGCCAGGCTGGGCGCGTTTTGAGGCGCTTCCCTGTTTGCCCCGGAGTGCAGGAGCGAGCTATGGCAAAGTCAAACAAAATCTTATGTCTTATATAAGACAGAGTATTACCGAAAAATGTGGACGAAAAACTCGGCTTTGTGTTGAAATGCGTGCCATGACATCCAACCAGGCGAACGCGGCGAATCCGAACGCTCCCGGCCAGGCCTCGGCCGACGGCGATTCGATGCCTGCGCAGGCCCCGTCGCCGACCTTCAGCCCTTTATACCAGCAGATCAAGGCATTGATCACCCAGGGGCTGGAATCGGGCGAATGGAAGCCCAGCGAGATCATACCAAGCGAAGTGGAGCTCGCGGCGCGCTACAAGGTCAGTCAGGGCACGGTACGCAAGGCTATCGACGAGCTAGCGGCCGACAACTTGCTGGTGCGCCGGCAGGGCAAGGGCACCTTCGTGGCGACCCACAGCGAGGAGCGCGCGCAGTTCCGCTTCCTGCGCCTGCTGGCGGAGGACGGCGTCGAGCACCCGCACGTGAGCCGGCTGCTGGAATGCCGCCGCACCCGGGCACCAGCCGAGATCGCGCGGCAACTGAACTTGAAGCCGGTCGATCCGGTGGTGCAGGTGCGTCGGCTGCTGAAGTTCGGCGGCGTGGCCACCGTGCTCGACGAGATCTGGCTGCCGGGCGCGATGTTCCGCGGCCTAAGCTTCGAGCGCCTGTCCGAATACAAGGGGCCGCTCTACGCGATGTTCGAGTCGGAGTTCGGCACGCGCATGATCCGCGCCACCGAGAAGGTGCGCGCGGTGGCCGCGGAGTCGGCGGTAGCCGAACTGCTGTCAGTGCCCGAAAGATTTCCTTTGCTGTCGGTCGAACGCGTGTCATATACCTATGGAGACCGTCCGGTCGAGGTGCGCCGCGGTTGGTATGTCACAACCGGGTATTACTATCAGAACGATCTGGGCTGATCGAATGATGGCAGGCTGTCGACGAACGGCCGCAAGGCAGTGGGGAACGGGCTCGCGCCCACATGCGAAGCCAGTTTCGGACCGCCTTTTGTTCGCTGCGGTGTAACTGCCATGAGGAGGTTTTCGCTGCAGCGCGACATAAAAAGGCGCTAGAATCGCGAACTAGTATGACTACATAGTAGGGGTCTAGCATGACTGAGGCAGTAAGAAAACCGAGGCCGAAGTATCGGAACATCAGCATTGGAGACATAACTCGCCATTATCGCCTGCCGATCGCGGGGCAACTCTCGATCTTCCATCGGATCAGCGGCGCGCTGCTGTTTCTGTCGCTTCCGTTCCTGCTTTTTCTCTTCGACAAGAGCCTGACGTCCGAACTCAGCTTTGATGTCTTCAAGGCCTTCCTCTCCAACAGCATCGTCAAGCTGGTTGTCCTCGTGCTGGCCTGGGCGTTCCTCCATCACTTCTGCGCCGGCATCCGTCACCTACTGATGGACGTTAACCATGACGCCGTCACGAAGGAAAGCGGCAAGCGCACGGCCATCGTCGTGTTCGTCGTGTCGCTGGCGCTAACGCTGGTGTTCGCGCTCAAACTGTTCGGAGCATTCTAAGAAAATGGCAGGCAACAACCGAATCGGCTCGAAGCGCCTCGTGGTCGGCGCTCACTACGGTCTGCGCGACTGGCTCGCGCAACGGATCACCGGCGTCATCATGGCGGTCTACACCGTGATCCTGCTTGCCTGGTTCTTCACGGCGCGCGATTTCTCCTACGACGGCTGGGCATCGATCTTCGCGACGCAATCGATGAAGCTCGCGACCTTCGTCACGCTGCTGGCGCTGTTCTATCACGCCTGGGTCGGTATTCGCGATATCTGGATGGATTACGTAAAGCCGGTCAGCATGCGGCTGCTGCTGCAATCGCTGACGATCGTCTGGCTGCTCGCGTGCGCGGGCTACGCTGCGCAGATTCTCTGGAGAGTTTAAAGGAATGGCTGCAATCAATACTTCCCTGCCGCGTCGCAAGTTCGACGTGGTTATCGTCGGCGCGGGCGGCTCGGGGATGCGTGCCTCGCTGCAACTCGCGCGCGCAAGCCTGTCGGTCTGCGTGCTGTCGAAGGTGTTCCCGACACGTTCGCACACGGTCGCCGCACAGGGCGGGATCGGGGCTTCGCTAGGCAACATGAACGAAGACAACTGGCACTACCACTTCTACGATACGATCAAGGGTTCCGACTGGCTCGGCGACCAGGACGCGATCGAGTTCATGTGCCGCGAAGCGCCGAATGCCGTCTACGAGCTTGAGCACTTCGGCATGCCGTTCGACCGTAACGCCGACGGCACGATCTACCAGCGCCCGTTCGGCGGCCACACCGCGAACTACGGCGAGAAGCCAGTGCAGCGCGCCTGCGCGGCAGCCGACCGTACCGGCCACGCGCTGTTGCACACGCTGTACCAGCAGAACGTCGCGGCCAAGACGCAGTTCTTTATCGAATGGATGACGCTCGACCTGATCCGCGACGCGGACGGCGACGTGCTCGGCGTGACCGCCCTGGAAATGGAAACGGGCGACGTCTACATCCTTGAAGGCAAGACCACGCTGTTCGCTACCGGCGGCGCGGGCCGGATCTTCGCAGCCTCGACCAATGCCTTCATCAACACCGGCGACGGCCTCGGCATGGCGGCCCGCTCGGGCATCTCGCTGCAGGACATGGAGTTCTGGCAGTTCCACCCGACCGGCGTGGCTGGCGCGGGCGTGCTGATCACCGAAGGCGTGCGCGGCGAGGGCGGCATCCTGCACAACTCGGACGGTGAGCGCTTCATGGAGCGCTATGCACCGACCCTGAAGGATCTGGCACCGCGCGACTTCGTCGCGCGCTCAATGGACCAGGAAATCAAGGAAGGCCGCGGCGTAGGCCCGAACAAGGACCACGTGCTGCTCGACCTGTCGCACATCGGTGCCGAGACGATCATGAAGCGTCTGCCGACGATCCGCGAGATCGCGCTGAAGTTCGCGAACGTCGACTGCATCAAGGAACCGATCCCGGTCGTGCCGACCATCCACTACCAGATGGGCGGCATCCCGACCAATATCCACGGTCAGGTGGTCAGTACCTCGAAGGGTCATGAAGACCCGATCAACGGCTTCTATGCCGTCGGCGAGTGCTCGTGCGTCTCGGTGCACGGCGCGAACCGCCTGGGCACCAACTCGCTGCTCGACCTGGTGGTGTTCGGCCGCGCGGCCGGCAGCCATATCGTCGAACACGTTAAGAGGCAGCGCGAGCACAAGCCGCTGCCGAAAGATGCGGCCGATTTCGCGCTCTCGCGCCTGGCCAAGCTCGACAGCTCAACCTCGGGCGAGTACGCGCAGAGCGTCGCCAACGAGATCCGCGGCTCGATGCAGAAGTATGCCGGCGTGTTCCGCACCTCGGCGCTGCTGGCCGAAGGCGTGCAGAACATCAAAAAGGTGGCGGAGCGTGCTCAGAACATCCACCTGAAGGACAAGTCGAAGGTGTTCAACACCGCACGCGTCGAGGCGCTCGAAGTGGCGAACCTGGTCGAGGTGGCGCGTGCCACGATGGTGTCAGCCGAGGCCCGCAAGGAAAGCCGCGGCGCGCATGCGCAGGACGACTTCCCGCATCGCGACGACGAAAACTGGATGCGTCATACGCTGTGGTTCAGCGAAGGCGATCGTCTCGACTACAAGCCGGTGCGCATGCAGCCGCTGACGGTCGAATCCGTCCCACCCAAGGCACGTACGTTCTAAGCCGAATCCGGAGAAATCTGACCATGGCAAAACGCATTTTCGAACTCTATCGTTACGATCCGGACAAGGACGCGGTGCCGCGTATGCAGACGTACGAACTCGAGCTCACGCATGAACGCATGCTACTCGACGCGCTCGTCAAGCTCAAGGAAGTCGACGAAACGCTGTCGTTCCGTCGCTCCTGCCGCGAAGGCGTATGCGGCTCGGACGCGATGAACATTAACGGCAAGAACGGCCTGGCCTGCCTGACGAACCTGGACGAGCTGCCGCAGAAGATCGCGCTGCGCCCACTGCCGGGCCTGCCGGTGGTGCGCGACCTGATCGTCGACATGACGCACTTCTTCAACCAGTACCACTCGATCAAGCCGTTCCTGATCAACGACTCGCCGCCGCCCGAGAAGGAGCGCCTGCAGTCGCCGGAAGAGCACGAGGAGCTCGACGGCGTCTACGAGTGCATCCTGTGCGCCAGCTGCTCGACCTCGTGCCCGAGCTTCTGGTGGAACCCGGACAAGTTCGTTGGCCCGGCCGGCCTGCTGCAAGCCTACCGCTTCATCGCCGACAGCCGCGACGAAGCCACTGCCGAGCGCCTCGACAATCTCGAGCACCCGTACCGTCTGTTCCGTTGTCATACGATCATGAACTGCGTCGACGTCTGCCCGAAGGGCCTGAACCCGACCAGGGCGATCGGCAAGATCAAGGAATTGATGGTTCGCCGGGCGGTCTGAGCTGATTCGACATGTCTGAACAGTCGCACCAGTCGGACCCGCACCGCCGCGCGCGTCTTCGCTGGCGCGTGCGGCGTGGTCTGCTGGAGAACGATCTCATCATCGAGCGTTTCTTCAGTCGATACGAGCATGACCTCACCGATACCGATGTAGGCACTTTGACCTGCCTGCTCGAACTATCCGACAACGACCTGATGGACTTGCTGCTCGCGCGCAAGGAACCGGAAAACAACCTTGCCGGCCCGGATGTTTCCCGGCTGCTGGAGATGCTGCGCAGCGTGTAAGAGAGCGCCGCGCCCGTTGTCGAATCCCGTTTCCATTTTCGATTAAGGATGTGCCATGACCCCGTCTGATGTTAAAGCCACACTATCGTTCAGCGACAACTCGCCGAGCGTCGAACTGCCGATCTACAAGGGCACGATTGGCCCGGACGTAATCGACATCCGTAAGCTGTATGGTCAGACCGGCAAGTTCACGTACGACCCGGGCTTCATGTCCACGGCGTCGTGCAATTCGGCGATCACGTACATTGACGGGGACAAGGGCGAGCTGCTGTACCGCGGTTACCCGATCGACAATCTCGCGCAGAACGCCGACTTCCTCGAGACCTGCTACCTGCTGCTCAAGGGCGAGCTGCCGAACGTTGCCAAGAAGAAGGAATTCGTCGAGACCGTCACGAAGCACACGATGGTCCACGAGCAGATACACTTCTTCTTCCGCGGCTTCCGTCGCGACGCACACCCGATGGCGATCCTGGTCGCTGCGGTGGGCGCGCTGTCGGCGTTCTACCACGACTCGCTCGACCTCAACAATCTGCGTCACCGCGAAGTCTCGGCGATCCGCATGATCGCCAAGCTGCCGACGCTGGTCGCAATGGCCTACAAGTACAGCATCGGCCAGCCATTCGTCTATCCGAAGAACGTACTCTCGTACAGCGCGAACTTCATGCACATGATGTTCTCGAACCCGTGCGAGGAGTACCAGGTCAACGACGTACTGGTTCGCGCGCTCGACCGCATCCTGATCCTGCACGCCGACCACGAGCAGAACGCCTCGACCTCGACGGTCCGCCTGGTTGGTTCCTCGGGTGCCAACCCGTTCGCGTGTATCGCGGCCGGGATCGCCTGTCTGTGGGGCCCGGCGCACGGCGGCGCGAATGAAGCCGCGTTGAACATGCTCGATCAGATCGGTTCGCCGGACAACATCCCCGAGTTCATCAAGCAAGTGAAGGATAAGAACTCGGGCGTGAAGCTGATGGGCTTCGGTCACCGCGTCTACAAGAACTACGACCCGCGCGCTAAGCTGATGCGCGAGACCTGCTACGAAGTCCTGAACGAACTGGGCCTACACGACGACCCGCTGTTCAAGCTCGCCATGCAGCTCGAAAAGATCGCGCTGGAAGACGAATACTTCGTGTCGCGCAAGCTATACCCGAACGTCGACTTTTACTCGGGCATCGTCCAGCGTGCGCTGGGCATCCCGACCTCGATGTTCACCTGTATCTTCGCGATGGCGCGTACCGTCGGCTGGATCGGCCAGTGGAACGAGATGATCGGCGATCCGGAGCAGAAGATCGGCCGTCCGCGTCAACTGTTCATAGGCTCTACGCCGCGTGGAGCGACCGCGATCGACAAGCGTGCCTGATCGGTGCCTGTCGGCAGGCTAGCCTGCCCCGAAACACCCCGGCGGGCCCCGGGGTGTTTCGTTTTTTGGGCGTGCCGGCAGCTGGCTCAGCGCACGGTAAGCGATCGATAAACTCGCTCTTACGGATTTGACGGCAGCGAGGTACACCGTAAGCGACTCGGCATAGCCGTCGTAGACGCCAGCAAAGATCGACGCCAAAGTGGTGTCCATCGTTTTTGAAGTGATGGACACCACTTTATTAGACACAGAGAAGCCGGGTAGTCACAAAGGGCGCCCGAACCATAGTCCTGAATTCCGGCGTCGTATAGTAATCGTCGCGTGCGAGCCAGGTGTTTCAGTCACCAAACTGGCCCGCGAGCATGGTCTGAATGCGAATCTGGCGTTCACCTGGCGGCACCGGTATCGTGCCGAGCAAATGGGCGCCAGAGGCAACGCTGCTGCCAGTGACGGTCGTGAGCGATATGAGGCTGGCGGTCATCGCAGCGCCACCAATCAAACCGGAGATCGCAAAACCGGCCGTACTCGTTGGCACGATTGAAGTCTGGATCGGACGAGCGGTGGTCAAGGTTGACGGCGTTGTCGACCCCGATATGCTGCGAACCGTATTGGGGAGCCTGCGATCATGATCTCTTTGCCTACCGGTACAACGTATCTGGCTTGCGGCGGGCGTCACCGATAGGCGTTTCGGATTCCAGGGACTGGCTGCGAAAGTACAGACAGCGCTCGCAGAAAATCCGTTGGGTGGCCCACCTATTCATCTTCCGTGGGCACCGCGCGGCGATCTCGTCAGATGCTGTGGGCCACTGATGACGGGTTCTGGCTGCTTGCAAAGCGATGGGAGCGAGGTTGGTTTATCTGGCCGCAGGCCGACGGTGTCAAGATCCATCTGACGAGCGCTCAGTTGTCGATGTTGCTCGAGGGCATCGATTGATGACAGCCTCGGCGCACCGTCGCGCTGGCGATATTGTAACCCGCGCGCAAGCGCTTATAAATTGCGACGCATGTCCGAGCAACTCGATCGCCAGATCGAGAACCTCGAAACCCGGCTCGAGGAACTGACGACCAGGCGCGGCGCTGTCGATGTGCAGCATGCGAAGACCGGGCAAGGACAAGGTCGCGAGCAGCAAGGAACCCGTCTCGCGGGTGCCACTGCCGCCGCACCTGCTGTGTGCGAAGAGATCGTGCTCGAACCCGATCCGGTCTGCCCGAAGTGCGGCACTGAGATGCCGATGCTCGGTGAGGAC
>JAYFSB010000023.1:0-10645 GCA_040946865.1 Burkholderia sp. | reverse complement strand
TTAAGCATTTTCGCCGCGTCTCCACTCGATATGACAAGCTTGCCGAGAGCTATCTCGTGTTTGCATCGCTTGCCTGCCCGTTTGGGCCAGTCGTAAATGTGAACGTTGCCTAGCTATGAAACCAAGAGGGAACACGAGGATGGCCGGGGCGTCTTGCTCGTCCTAAAGACTCAGGGTGCCTCGCCTACCGGCGTCCACTTGTCGCGCGTGGGCGGCTGGTAGCGGCGCAGCTGGTTGAGCAGGCCTTCGGGGTTCGCGTCGATACACAGCGATTCGACATAGCTGCCCGCCATGAATCCTTCCTCGAGCGTGCCGGTGCCGCCGGGCATGGCGACGAAGGCGTCGCTGAGGTCGGCCATCATCTTCTTGCGGTGGTGTATGTCGGACACCACGTGCAGCTCGGTCAGGCCGTGATGGCCGACTTCCTTGTCGACCAGCAGCTTGGGGATAACGCTGATTGCGCGGCCGCCGGTGGCCAGCACTGCATCGGCGATGATGCCCATCAAGCCGACCCGACCGCCGTCGTAGACCAGCGTGAGCCCTGCCTGCGCCAGCGCTTGGCCGAAGAAGGCGCGCGCGGCCTCAACATAGACACCGCGCGCGCCCGGGGATGACCCGCAGTAGACACAAGACCGACTTCATGATTTCGCGTCCTTAGACGCGCGTCGCAGCGGCAGGTAGTCGTGGAATTCGCGCTTGGGCAGCCTGCCAGAAACCAGGTCGTCGAATATCTGCCGCGAGCGGCCGTGTAGGTAAGGTGCCATCACCGAGATCACGTGCATGCTGACATGGTGCAGCTCGGCGCGGATCGCGTCCTTGTCGTTGTACCTGCGCGGGTGCATCATGTACTGGTACGAGAGCCAGTATGTGGAGATAAGCGCCATGTTGGTGGCGATCACCTCGATCTCGGCCGGCGCATCGCGACCAGCTCTTCGTCGGACACCAGCAGCTCGCACATCTCGCGCGCGAAACACACCTTGTGACTGATGATCTGCTTGAAGTAGGTTTCCAGCGTGCGGTTGCGTGCCAGCAGGTCGTTCAGATCGCGATACAGGAACCGGTAGGCCCACATGAAATCAGCCGTATCCTGCAGGTAGGACCAGGTCTCATCGATGGTCGGACGATGGTCCTCGGGGAAGCGTAGTCGCCGTTCGATCTGCTGCTCGAACTGAGCGAGGTTGCTGTTGATGATGTCGTCCTTGTTGTGGAAATGGTAGTACAGGTTGCCTGAACTGATTTCCATTTCCGCGGCGATCGTTACGTTCGGCTCGCCGGTCTCGTTGAATAGCTTCAACGATAGCTCGAGGATCCGTTCACGCGTGCGGCGGGGGGCGCTTCCATGTGTCGTCCGGGCCCTGAATGTGAGATTGGCGGGTGCTGCATGAGGATGCTACGTATTTGTCCGGCTCGAATTAGCCGTTTTCGAAACTATCGGCCAGTAATAAACGGTCGTTCGCTTTCTTGGCGCTTTTCGTCGCACGAGCGGAACAATCGAAAAAAGTGCGCCGATCGTCGCCTGTGCGGCACAAATCGGCGCTCGCCTATCGATGGCTTAGTGGCCGAACCAGCGCGAAACTACCGGCCAGAGGATGAAGCCCCAGGTCGCCAGGCAGGTACCGAGCGCGACCGTAACGGCCGCGCTGCCTAGATCCTTGGCGCGTTTCGATAGCTCGTGGCGCTCCAGTGAAATCCGGTCGATTGCCGCTTCCACGCTGGAGTTCAGCAGTTCGACGATCAATACCAGTAGCACCGAGCCGATCAGCAGCGCATGTGAAACCGCGTCGACCGGCATGAACAGGCCAACCGGCATGAGGATCGCGGCGAGCGTCAATTCCTGGCGGAATGCGCTCTCTTCGCGGATCGCCACGCGAAAGCCATTGACCGAATGCTTGAGCGCGTACCAGGCGCGCGTGAGCCCCCGCTTGCCCTTGTAGGGGTTCGTCGGCGGCACGAGCGGGTCGTCGGTGCCGAGCGGCTCGCGATGCTCGTGCCCGTCGTGCGCATCATGAGAATCGTTATCGGCATGCGGATCGCGCGCGAACGCGGCGGCGTTCAGCGTGGGACGGCGCAGCGACGACAGGGACGGAGCGGGCACTTTCGCGTGCATGGCAGGTTTCAAACGGCTGCGCCTTGAGGTTGGGAGCTGGCGGTTTTCGGCAGCGGTTTCAGGTGCGAGGCGAACTGCTCGGACGCGGCGCGCCACGAGAAGCGTTCGGCCCATTCGCGCGCGGTAGCGCGATCGATCTTCAGCGCTTCCAGGCAGGCCTCGCGCAGGTCCTCGTTCATCGCGCCGGCATGGCCGCCGCCGAGCACGTCGACCGGGCCCGTCACCGGGTAGGCCGCCACCGGCGTGCCGCAGGCGAGCGCCTCGAGCAGCACCAGGCCGAAGGTGTCGGTCTTGCTCGGGAACACGAACACATCGGCCGCCGCATAGACCTTGGCGAGCTCCGCCTGCGACAGCACGCCAAGATAATTCGCCTCAGGATAGCGTGATTTCAGCTCGGCCAGCGCGGGGCCCTCGCCCGCCACCCACTTTGAGCCGGACAAGTCAAGCTTCAGGAAGGCCTCGACGTTCTTCTCGATCGCCACGCGCCCCACGTAGAGGAAAATCGGACGCGTGGTGTTCAGCACCTTCGATTCCATCGGCTCGAAGATGTCGAGGTCGACGCCGCGCGTCCACAGCACCACGTTGTCGAAGCCGAAGGATTCCAGATCCTGCTTGACCACCGGGGTGGGTGCCATCACCGCCAGCGAGGTACCGTGGAACCAGCGCAAGAAGCGGTAGGTGGCCGACAGCGGGATGCCGAAGCGTGCCTGCACGTATTCGGGGAAGCGCGTGTGATAGGCGGTGGTGAAGGGCAGCTTATGGGCGCGCGCGTAGCGGCGCGCGCCCATGCCGAGCGGGCCCTCGGTGGCGATGTGCAGCACGTCGGGCGCGAACTCGTCGATGCGCGCGCGCAGCTTACGATATGGGAACAGCGACAGGCGGATCTCGGGATACGTCGGGCAGGGGATGGTACGGAATTCCAGCGGCGTGAGCAGTTCGACGCGATGGCCGAGCGCGGTCAGCTCGCGCGAGGTGCTCTTGAGGGTACGCACGACACCGTTGACTTGAGGCTCCCACGCATCGGTGACGATCATGATCTTCATGCAGGCATTCCTGTAGGGTGCGGGACGCGGGAAAGCAAGGGGCTCACGCGATGGCCTTCGCCTTGCGCAAGGTGGTGACGGGCGGCGACTGCATCACCGTCCAGTAGACGATCTTCAGTTCGCCTTCCATGGTCTCGACCAGCGCCGACAGGCTTTCCACCCAGTCGCCGTCGTTGCAGTACAGCACGCCGTCGATATCGCGGATCTCGGCATTGTGGATATGGCCGCACACCACGCCGTCGCAGCCGCGGCGGCGCGCCTCGTCGGTCATCACGTTCTCGAACGAGGAGATGAAGTTCACGGCGTTCTTAACCTGATGCTTCAGGTACTGCGACAGCGACCAGTACTGGAAGCCGAGCTGGCTACGGATTCGGTTGAACCAGCGGTTCAGCACCAGGATCAGCGTGTAGGCAGTGTCGCCCAGGTAGGCCAGCCACTTGGCATGCTGGATCACGCCGTCGAACAGGTCGCCGTGGACGATCCATAGGCGCTTGCCGCTCAGCGTGGTATGGAAGGCCTCGCCGCGCACCTGGATGTCGCCGAAGGCGAGGTCGCAGAACTGGCGCGCCGCCTCGTCGTGGTTGCCGGGGATGTAGATCACCTGGGTGCCCTTACGCGCCTTGCGCAGGATCTTCTGCACCACGTCGTTGTGCGCCTGCGGCCAGTACCAGCCCTTGCGCAGCTGCCAGCCGTCGATGATGTCGCCGACCAGGTACAGGTACTCGGAATCGTTGTGGCGCAGAAAATCGAGCAGGTAAGGCACCTGGCAGCCGCTGGTGCCAAGGTGGATGTCGGACAGCCAGATGGTGCGGTAGCGATGCGCGTGTCCATCGGATTCATCGTGATGGCTGGCGCTGGCCGGTGGCGGCAAGGTCGCGTCGCCGCCGGTCGGGCCGGAAAGAAACGCCGAGGCTGTCGCGCGGGTGCCAGCCGGATCTTGGAAGAAGGTAGTCGCGGACATTTTGAGGCCCATGCGTGACTCGCGCCGGTTTGGATAACCCGCATTCCGCCATGTGAAGATGACTGTGCCATGATAGTCACGAGACGTTCTTATTACGTTCTTTCAGCGCGGGAAACGATGGCGCGCGCAGGCTCGCTAGGCATGGACGAAGGTGGGGATGGTCCGATGTCCTGCGAGCTTGATGCGCCGATGCGACAGTGGCGCGGCAGGGCGCTGCCGATTCAGCGCGGCTGCGCCACACCACGCGCATGCCGGCGAGCCGGTCGTGCGGAAACTGGCGGGGCCAAGCTGCGCGGCGAGCGCCGACACAGCACGACACAGGCACCAGTCACCGCGAGGGTGGCCGACACCGGCCGCTGCAGCGACGGATGCAGGGCGAGCGCAGTGGCAGGAACCAGAGAGCCAGCCGAGCAGCAGGTAGCGCAGGATCGCGCGCGGTGCCGAGAGCGCCGCGCCATCGGCGGCGACCAGCCTTGAGGCACCAAATCTTCATCGGCAGCGTTAGGTCGCCATTGGTCCAGAATCAGACGAAATAGGCACCGATCACCAGGGCGATCCAGACGGCGAGCAGGCGGTGGTAGACCAGGCCGTTGCGTTGCTGGAACACCAGCAACAGCGCGAAGGCTAGGGCGGCGAAGAACACGATGCCGAACGAACAGCAGCACGCTTGCGTAAGAGCAGGGCAGCCAGTGCGATGGCGGCCAGCGCGCGGCTCACGAGCCGTTGAAGATCGACGGCGCGTCGGCCGGCGAGACCGGCAGCGGCGCTGGCGGCTTGACCCCGTGCCCGAGGCAGCCACGGTCGGCGCCGCGGCGCTGGCACCCGGTTCGGCGGGACGGTGGCGTGAGCGGCGTGGTAGGCGCGCTGGCCGGGTGGTCGTGCCCGTTGACGAGGCAGTTGATATCGCGATTACTCCTGCCCGAGGGCGGCGCGCTGACCACAGTCGGCTGACGATGGCGCTCGGCGGCGGCCAGCTTCGCCTTCTGCTCGGGCGGCAGCATCTGGTAATCCTTCCAGGCGCGTTCGCGGGCCTGCGCGGGTAGGTCTTGCGAGGCCCGGTAGTTCTCTCGCGCGACGCGCTGTTCCTCGGTCGTCATGTTCGCCCACTGGGTCATCCGTTCATGTAGACGTTTTTGCTCTTCTGTCGACATCTTCGTGAAACGCGCCGCGATTCGAAGCCATTTTCGTTTTCTTGCATCGCTGAAGCCGTTCCATTGACGCTCGAACGGTGCCAGCGCCTCGTGCTGCTGCGCGCCCAGGCGCGCCCAGGACAAGGGGCTGGCGGGCACCAGCGTCGGAAACGCATTCGGCAGGTACAGGCTGACCGCGGGCTGGGCGGTCGGCGTGGTGCCGGAGGCCGCTGCTACCGTCGTGGCGGCGACGGGCACCGGGGTCTCGAAAAAACGGGGGTAGGTGGCCGCGTAGGCAACCGCGAGCGCGATCACGCTCCCGAAAAATATCGCTAGTCCCTGTTTCTGCATTGCCCCGTGCGTCCTTCTCTCTCTGGTTGCGCTTAGCGTGTGTGTGACAGGTATGCGTTGAATCCGTGGTCGAGGTACGCGTTGAGCGGCAGGTTGTCGTTCAGCATCGCCGCGTCGATATCCGCGAGCTCGGCCGTGTGCTTGAGGTTTTCCCAATAGGCGATGCCGCCGATGCCGGCCAGCAGCACCGCCAGCGGCAACGCGCGCAGGATCCAGCGCGTGAGCGACACCGGCCGCGGGGCCGGACCGCGTACCAGGCCGAAGGTGCAAGCACCGCCGTCCACGAGGGCAGGCACCAGGACGATGGTGGCATCGGGTTTCTTGCGCGCGAGCGCGGCCTGGCGCGCGGCGGCCAGGCGATCCGCGGCCGACGCGGGCAGCTCGGCCGCGCGTTCGTTCAGCGCGCGGCGGATCTTCAAAGCGAATTCGAGTTCTTTGAGTTCGGGAGCGGAGCTCATAGCGTGATTCCTTTGGCCTTGAGCGCTTGTGCCAATGCGTGCGTGGCCCGTGAGCAATGTGTCTTGACGCTGCCTTCGGAGCAGCCCATGGCAGCGGCTGTTTCGGCAACATCCATATCTTCCCAGTAACGCATCAGGAAGGCTTCCCGTTGACGGGCCGGAAGCTTGTGGATTTCGTCGTCGATCAGCGACAGCACCTGCTCTCGTTCCAGGCGCGATTCGCTGCTCTCGATCCCGCTGCCGTTGTCGGCCGTGTCGAGCGTCTCGAGCGGGTCGAAGTCGTCGTCATCGGCGTTGCCGAGCGAGGAAAACAGGCTCACCCAGGTGTTGTGGACCTTCTGGCGGCGGAAGTAGTCGTGGATCGCATTCTGCAGGATCCGCTGAAAAAGCAAGGGCAGCTCGGCGGCCGGGCGGTCGCCATATTTCGCGGCGAGCCGGATCATCGCGTCCTGCACGATGTCGAGCGCGGCGTCATCGTCGCGCACCGCATAGGCGGCTTGCTTAAACGCGCGCCTTTCGACGCCCACCAAAAAGTCGGCGAGTTCCCTGTCTGATGCCATTCCGTGAAAAGGTCTGCGCTCGAGGGGCCTGGAAGGACAAAAAATTCTATAAATTGGGCGGATGCTAACAAATTTTCGTGCCGACCGGCATCCCGGGTGCCGCAACGACGGCGTTTGAGGTGGCTCCAGTCTGTAGTTTTATGATCAACCTCCCGGTGGCGGGGATTTTTTCTTGACCACTTGACTTCACCAAGATATCCTTGCTAATTAGCGACATAAGTGATGATCTTAACTGAGGTTGACCAAAGAAGCCAGCTTGTCAACTGAACGCGCAGCTTGAACCCGAGCCATAAGTTCGGCAGAAAGCACCCGATCAATTTTTTGCCGAAAATTCGAAAGGTCGATATGAACATGCCCAGCGCGGAATTCTCCACGTCGGAGCCTATTTCTGCCCCCCCCAGCGACTCGATCGGCGGTACCGTACTGATGAAGGCACTGACCGACGAGAATGTCGAATTCATCTGGGGCTACCCCGGCGGCTCGGTCCTCTACATCTACGACGAACTCTACAAGCAGGAAAAGATCCAGCACGTGCTGGTGCGCCATGAACAGGCGGCCGTGCATGCAGCGGATGGGTATGCGCGCGCGACCGGCAACGTCGGCGTCTGCCTAGTGACCTCCGGCCCGGGCGTAACCAATGCCGTGACCGGCATCGCCACCGCCTACATGGATTCGATCCCACTGGTGGTGATCAGCGGCCAGGTGCCGACGGCCGCGATCGGCCAGGACGCATTCCAGGAATGCGACACGGTCGGCATCACGCGCCCCTGCGTCAAGCATAACTTTCTCGTGAAGGATGTCCGCGACCTCGCGGAAACAGTCAAGAAGGCGTTCTTCATCGCCCGCACCGGTCGTCCCGGCCCCGTGCTGATTGACATCCCGAAGGACGTCTCCAAGACGCCCTGCGAGTATGTGCCGGTCAAGAGCGTCTCGCTGCGCTCTTACAACCCGATCACCAAGGGCCATTCGGGCCAGATCCGCAAGGCCGTGTCGCTGCTGCTGACGGCCAAGCGCCCGTATATCTACACGGGCGGCGGCATCATCCTGGCCGACGCTTCGCGCGAGCTGAACCAGTTCGCCGACCTCCTCGGCTACCCGGTCACCAACACGCTGATGGGCCTGGGCGGCTATCGTGCCTCGGATTCCAAGTTTCTCGGCATGCTCGGCATGCACGGCACCTACGAAGCAAACATGGCAATGCAGCACTGCGACGTGCTGATCGCGATCGGCGCGCGCTTCGACGACCGCGTGATCGGCGACCCGGCCCATTTCGCCTCGTGTCCGCGCAAGATCATCCACATCGACATCGATCCGTCCTCGATCAGCAAGCGCGTCAAGGTCGACATCCCGATCGTCGGCGACGTCAAGGAAGTGCTCAAGGAGCTGATCGAGCAGCTGCAGATGGCCGAGCACGGCCCCGACACCGAGGCGCTCGCGCTATGGTGGAAGGGTATCGAGAGCTGGCGCGCCAAGGACTGCTTGAAGTACGACTGCGAAAGCGAGATCATCAAGCCGCAGCACGTGGTCGAGACGCTCTGGAAACTCACGGGCGGTAATGCTTTCGTCTGCTCGGACGTCGGCCAGCACCAGATGTGGGCCGCGCAGTTTTACCGCTTGGACAAGCCGCGCCACTGGATCAACTCGGGCGGCCTCGGCACCATGGGCTTCGGCCTGCCGGCGGCGATGGGTGTCAAGATGGCCCACCCCGACGACGACGTAGTCTGCATCACGGGCGAGGGCTCGATCCAGATGTGCATCCAGGAGCTGTCGACCTGCAAGCAGTACGACACGCCCGTCAAGATCATCTCGCTCAACAACCGCTACCTCGGCATGGTCCGTCAGTGGCAGCAGATCGAGTACAGCAAGCGCTATTCCCATTCCTACATGGAGGCGCTGCCCGATTTCGTGAAGCTGGCGGAGGCGTTCGGCCACGTCGGGATGCGCATCGAAAAGTCGTCCGATGTGAAGCCGGCGCTCAAGGAAGCGCTGCGTCTCAAGGATCGCACTGTGTTTCTCGACTTCCAGACCGATCCGACCGAAAACGTCTGGCCGATGGTCCAGGCCGGCAAGGGCATCACGGAGATGCTGCTCGGATCGGAAGATCTGTAACTACGTGGCGTACCCGCGCGGGCGAGCGCGGCGCGCGGCAGGCATTCGAACTGGATTAGTCGAGACATCATCAGGAAGAAGCGAATATGAGACGCATCATCTCCGTGTTGCTGGAAAACGAACCGGGCGCGCTCTCGCGCGTGGTCGGCTTGTTCTCGGCACGCGGCTACAACATTGAAACCTTGACGGTTGCACCGACCGAAGACAAGTCGCTGTCGCGGCTGACCATCGTCTCCATTGGCTCGGACGACGTGATCGAACAGATCACGAAGCATCTGAACCGCCTGATTGAGGTGGTGAAAGTGGTGGACCTGACCGACGGTGCTCACATCGAACGAGAACTGATGCTGATCAAGGTGCGAGCGGTCGGCAAGGAACGCGAAGAAATGAAGCGGATGGCGGACATTTTTCGCGGCCGCATCATCAACGTTACCGAAAAGACCTACACAATCGAATTGACGGGCGCGAGCGACAAGCTCGACGCATTCATTCAGGGGCTGGATGCGGGGGCGCTTCTCGAAACTGTGCGAACCGGCAGCTCGGGCATCGGGCGCGGCGAGCGTATCCTGAAGGCGTGATGTGGCCGTATCGAACGAAGCCGGCGGTGCCGTCATGCCACGGTAGCCTTACTCATTGAACGAACTCACTGCACTTAGCGAAAGGAATCATCATGAAAGTTTTTTACGACAAGGACGCTGACCTTTCCCTCATCAAGGGCAAGCAAGTCACCATTATCGGCTACGGCTCGCAAGGCCACGCCCACGCGCTGAACCTGAAGGAAAGTGGCGTGAACGTGACGGTCGGCCTGCGCAAGGGTGGCACCTCATGGAGCAAGGCCGAGAACGCTGGCCTGACGGTCAAGGAAGTCGCCGAGGCGATGAAGAGCGCCGACGTGGTCATGATGCTGCTGCCGGACGAGCAGATCGCCGAGGTCTACGCCAAGGAAGTGCACGCTAACATCAAGCAGGGCGCTGTACTGGCCTTTGCGCACGGCTTCAACGTCCACTATGGCCAGGTGATCCCGCGCGCCGATCTGGACGTGATCATGATCGCCCCGAAGGCCCCGGGCCACAAGGTGCGCGGTACCTACTCGCAAGGTGGTGGCGTGCCGCACCTGATCGCGGTTGCCAAGGACAAGTCGGGTGCGGCGCGTGACATCGCCCTGTCGTACGCGGCAGCCAACGGCGGCGGCCGTGCCGGCATCATCGAGACGAACTTCCGCGAAGAGACCGAAACCGACCTGTTCGGTGAGCAGGCCGTGCTGTGCGGCGGTACCGTCGACCTGATCAAGGCCGGTTTCGAAACCCTGGTCGAAGCCGGCTATGCGCCGGAAATGGCCTACTTCGAGTGCCTGCACGAGCTCAAGCTGATCGTTGACCTGATTTATGAAGGCGGCATCGCCAACATGAACTACTCGATCTCGAACAACGCCGAGTACGGCGAGTACGTCACGGGCCCGCGCATCGTCACGGAAGAGACCAAGAAGGCCATGAAGGCGGTCCTGACCGACATCCAGACCGGCGAATACGCCAAGAGCTTCATCCTGGAGAACAAGGCCGGTATCCCGACGCTGCAATCGCACCGCCGCCTGACCGCCGAGCACCAGATCGAGCAGGTTGGCTCGAAGCTGCGCGCGATGATGCCCTGGATCGCCAAGAACAAGCTGGTCGACCAGTCAAAGAACTAGGCAGCGTTCACATTTACGACTGATCCAAACGCGTAGGCAAGCGATGCAAACACGAGATAGCTCTCGGCAAGCTTGTCATATCGAGTGGAGACGCGGCGAACATGTTTAAGGCAATGCTGATCAAGTGTCTGCATTCGTGATGTCATCAAGCCTGCATAGCCAATCGATCATGAACGAAGTTGTCCTGGTTTGTTGTCGGTCGTCCTGGGTGCCATTCAGATGGTCGGCGGGCCCAGGCC
>JAYFSB010000022.1:0-10803 GCA_040946865.1 Burkholderia sp. | reverse complement strand
ACTTCGTTCATGATCGATTCGCTTCGCAGGCTTGACGACATCACGAATGCAGACACTTGATCAGCATTGCCTTAACACTGCCTAGAGAGCCTGCGATCATGATCTTTTTGCCTACCGGTACACGTATGGCTTGCGGCGGGCGTCACCGATATGTGTTTAGGATTCCAGGGACTGACTGCGAAAGGAAAGTACAGGCAGCGCTCGAAGAAAATCCGCTGGGTGGCCACCTATTCATCTCAAGGCCGGCCCCCCATTCGCACGCGCGCGAGGCAAGATGATGAGCAGGTGGAATTCGTGTGGATCACGTGAGATCGCGCCCACGATTTATGGATCTCTTGAAATTTGAGTGGGTTACGCGACACATGTGGGTTGATCTTCGAGAAGTCGAACTTGTCGGCGATCAGAAGCAGCACGGTGCGCATGGTCGTGAGGTTGGTGTATCCGCGCGCTTTTCGCTTGGCGGCCTGAAAAAGTCCGTTGATGGCTTCCAGGAAGCCGTTGGTCTGACGCGTCTGGGTCCAGGCGACGGATACCATCGAAATGACTGCGGATCATGCGGGCGAGGTCCTTCATCGGATCGACCTTCGAGCGCATGACGTTCGCACACCACTGCTCGAGCATGTTGCTGACGACGTTGATCTGCTTGCGATCGAGAATCTCTCGAAGTTGCTAACGATAGCGCCACGCGCGGGCGGTCCGCTTGGTCGTAAACGACTCAGTATGGCCGTCGTAAACGCCAGCAAAGATCGACGCCAAAGTGGTATCTATCTATCATTTTGCCTATATTGAATTCCGAGTGGGTGGTAAATGGCCCGATTTGTACGTGAGCGCCGGTAATCATGCATAGCAAGTTGTTCGAGACGGCTTTGGGTATCAGGGTATCAGCGATCCGTGGTTCGTGAACGGCATAGATTTCGTTGTTGGCACTTGAACTTCTTCCAGCACGACTGCTTTCTCGAAGTGCGCACGCCTCGCATAAAGCTGCCTGACGGCCGTGTGGCGCTCGTCGAGCCTGAGTGGGCCGGTAAGCCAATGGCTTCTCACGCTGCTTCGAGGTCATGGTGCTGATGCTCGCCCAGCAGATGTCGTTTACCGCAATCGCCCGTACCGTCGGTGAGTCCTGGCATCGGGTGAACGCCATTTGCAAACGCTATGTCGAACTCGCGTTCGCCGAGACCGACCTGTCCAACATGACGAGCATTGCCGTCGACGAAACATTCTATCAGCGCAGACACAACTACCTGACGCTCGTGGCTGATGCGCTCGAACGCAAAGTCGTGTTCGTGACCGAAGGCAAGAATGCTGCAACGATCGTAGCGTTCGTCGCGAGCATGGGGAAGAGCCCGAGCAGATCGCGTCGGTCAGCATGGACATGTCGCCCGCGTTCATCAAAGGCGTCGAGACGAACCTGCCGAATGCTCGCATCACCTTCGACAAGCTCCACGCCGTCGCTCATGCGTCGAAAACCGTGGACCCAATGCGGCGAATCGACCCAATGCGGCGAATCGAGAGCGAACCGATCCGGAACTCAAGGGATTGCGGATGGCCGCTGCTGAAGGATCGCGACCGGCTGACCGCCGCGTAACGCGCCGATCTCGATGCCCTGATCGTGAACGTCACGACCAAGCGGACCGCCCGCGCGTGGCGCTATCGCGAGCAACTTCGCGAGAGTCTCGACCGCAAGCAGATCAACGTCGTCAGCGACATGCTCGAGCAGTGGTGCGCGAACGTCATGCGCTCGAAGGTCGGTCCGATGAAGGACGTCGCCCACATGATCCGCAGTCATGTCGACGGCATCGTCGCCTGGACTCAGACGCATCAGACCAACGGCTTGCTGGAAGCCATCAACGGACTCTTCCAGGCCACCAAGCGAAAGGCGCGCGGATACACCAACCTCACGACCATGCGCACAGTGCTGTTTCTGATCACCGGCAAGCTCGACTTTTCAAAGATCAACCCACATGTCGCGTAACCCACTCAAATTTCAAGAGAGCCAACAATTTGCTATGCATGACTACCGTTGCTCACGTACAAATCGGGCAATTTACCACCCACTCGAAATTCAACAGAGGCAAAAAATGGCCGGCACAGTATCTCAACCGTATCCAGCTCTACTCGCTGCACCCGAACAACAAGATCCCCGCGCTGATCGACCCGAACGGCCCCGGCGGCAAGCTGCTCGGTTTGTTCGAATCGGGCGCGATCCTGCTCTACCTGGCCGAGAAGATCGGCCAGCTGCTGCCGGCCGATCCGACTGCGCGCTTTACCAGACCATCCAGTGGCTGATGTTCCAGATGGGCGGGATCGGACCGATGTTCGGCCGTTCGGCCAGCCCGGCTTCTTCCACAAGTTTGTCCTGGGCGTGAGCACGAGGACAAGCGGCCGCGCGATCGCTACGTCGGCGAATCGAAGCGGCGGCTCGGCGTGCTGGAGGTGCGGCTGGCCGTATAGCGCGGCCGGCGCTTCAGGCGGGCCTGACACCCGCGCCTCTGCCTCATTCCTTCGAAGCCTTCGCGTATAGCGTCGAATCGGCGAAGCGGTCGGTGTCGAGCACGCGCCCGATCAGGATCAGCGCGGTCTGCTCGATCGCGGTGCCGGCGATCCTTCCGACGATATCCGCCAGCGTGCCTGTCACGCGCGTCTCGTCCGGCCAGCTGGCCCGATACACCACCGCAATCGGGCAATCGTCACCGTAATGCGGGCGCACCTCCTCAACGATCTTCGTCAGATGGCGCACGCCGAGATGGATCGTCAGCGTCGCGCGATGCGCGGCGAGTTCGCCCAGCGCCTCACCCTCGGGCATGGTGGTCTTGCCCGCGTAGCGTGTCAGGATCACCGTCTGTGCTACCTCGGGCAAGGTCAGCTCGACGCCGAGCGTGGCCGCGCAGGCAGCCGTGGCCGTCACCCCTGGCACGATTTCGTAAGGAATCCCGAGCGCCTTGAGATGCCGGATCTGCTCGCCGATCGCGCCGTACAGCGAGGGATCGCCCGAGTGCACGCGCGCCACGTGCTCGCCACGCGCATGCGCGGCACCCAGCAGCGCGATGATCGCGTCGAGATCGAGCTCGGCGGTATTGACCACCGTGTGCGCGCGATAGCCGTCGAGCACGGCCTCGGGCACCAGCGAGCCCGCGTAGAGGATCACCGGGCAGCTGCGCACTAGGTGCTGGCCCTTCACCGTGATCAGCTCGGGGTCGCCCGGCCCGGCACCGATAAAATACACTGTCATCTGTGGTTTTCTCCCTGGATTCGGTTCTTGCCGGTGCCCGTTCTGCTGCTCCGGCCTGGACTCATGTCTGGCGCAGCGCGGTGAGCGTCTGCGCCAGCGCGACGGGATCGTCGAAGGCTCGATCGGCCTCGGGCAGCGCGGGACGCTCGATCATCAGGACTGGCAGGCACCGCTCGCGCGCCGCCTCGAGCTTGGCCTCGGTAGCCGCGCCGCCGCTCATCTTGCTGACTAGTACGTCGACGCCAAGCAGTGCGAACAGCGCGCGCTCGTCCTCGAGCGCGAACGGGCCGCGCGCGGCGATCACCCGTGCGTGCGCATTGCCCGGATGCGCGTCGAGGCAGCGGATGATCCAGTGCTGATGCGTGGGAATCTCGTCGAGATGCGCGAGCGGCTCGCGGCCCAGCGTGAAGAAGGGCCGCCGATACGGCGTCAGCGCGGCTGTCACGTCGTCCCAGTCGCGCACCTTGCGCCAGTCGTCGCCCTCGCGCGGCTGCCAGGCGGCCCGGCGCAGCACCCATAGCGGCGTGCTGGTCGTGTGGCAGGCCTCGACCGCATTCGCGCTGATGCGCGCCGCGTAGGGATGGGTCGCGTCGACCACTAGGCCGATGCCGGCCTCGCGCAGCCAGGCGGTCAGCCCCTCGGTGCCACCGAAACCGCCGACGCGCACCGCGCAGGCCATGTCCTCGGGCACCGTGCCGAGCCCGGCAAGGCTGTAGACGTCGGTGGCGGCCAGCGTGCGCGCGAGCTTGAGCGCCTCGCCGGTGCCGCCCAGCAGGAGCACGCGCATCATCAGGCAGCCGCCCTGGCCGGCTTACGGACCTCGTACAGCGTGACCGGCAGGGCCTGCCGCCAGGTATCGAAACCGCCGAGCGGCCCCGCATTGGCTAGAGCGACTCGCGTCAGCACGCCGCCGTGCTGCTCGCGCCAGGCCAGCAGCGCCGTCTCGGCCTGTAGGGTCACCGCGTTCGCCACCAACCTGCCGCCCGGCTTCAGTGCGGCCCAGCAGGCGACCAGCACACCCGGCTCGCTGCCGCCCCCGCCGATGAAGATCGCGTCAGGTGCCGATAGCTCGGCCAGCGCCTCGGGCGCGCGGCCCACGACGATCCCCAGGCCCGGCACGCCGAGCCGATCGCGATTGAAGGCGATGGTCTCGCGGCGCTCGGCGTCCGCCTCGATCGCGATCGCCACGCAGGATGGATGTGCGCGCATCCATTCGATGCCGATCGAGCCCGAGCCCGCGCCGACATCCCACAGCAGCTCGCCCGGCGTCGGCGCGAGCCGTGCCAGCGTGATCGCGCGCATATCGCGCTTGGTCAGCTGTCCGTCGTGTCGATAGGACTCGTCGGGCAGGCCCGGCGTGAGCGGCAGCGGCGGCGTGTCGGCCGCGCGCACGCAGTCGAGCGCGACCAGGTTCAGCGCGGCCACCGTCTCCGCAGGCCAGGCCTGGGCGAGCGCGTCGATGCGCCGTTCGGCCGGGCCGCCCAGGTGCTCGAACACGCTGAGCCGCGTCGCGCCGTAACCGGCCTCGGTGAGCAGCCGTGCGAGCGCGGCTGGCGTGCCGCCGTCGGCGCTTAGCACAAGCAGGTGCCGGCCATGGTGTAGCTGCCGCGCCAGCGTGGCCAGCGGCCGGCCTACGCAGGACAGCACCTCCACCTCCTGCAGCGCCCAGCCCAGGCGCGCGGCCGCCAGCGAGGCCGAGGACGGTGCCGGCAGCACGCGCAGTTCCTCAGCCGGCAGTTGCCGCGCCAGCATCGCGCCGATGCCGTAGAACATCGGATCGCCGCTGGCTAGCACGCAGGTGGGCTCGGGCCGCCGCGCCAGCAGCGCCGCGATCTCGAACGGCTTCGGCCAGGGCTCGCGGCGCGCGCGCAGGCAGCCCGGCAGCATCACCAGATGACGCTCGCCGCCGACCACTACCGTCGCGTCGATCAGCGCGCGCCTGGCGCGCTTGCCGAGCCCCTCGAAACCCTCGTCGCCGATGCCGATCACCGTCAGCCACGCCATCATGCCCTGCTCTCCATGCCCGTCTCACCCTCATCGGATCGCTGTCCCTGATAAGCCCGACCCGCTGCGCGCCGGGGCGCGCAGCGTATCTCGGCCAGGCGAAAGCAGGTATAATACAGCCTCGTTCGCCGGTGCCCAATCCGCCCGGGATCAATCAGTCTGACGCGCCCGATGGTATGCCCGCCGGTGGTTTTCGACGGGCTGCCCCGGGGCAATGCGCAGCGTGCCTTGCCACGCTGCGCGGCGGCCCTCGCCGGGCGCCCGGCACCGCGATTTGATCCGGTGCGCTCTTTAAACCGTTCCTTGCCCTCCCAAAGCCCGACTCTCGCCCCCGTCACGCTGCCAGCCGATCGGCCAGCCGACGGCGCGCACGCCATCGATGCACCGGCCGGCCCACGCCCGAGCGCCTGCCCGGGCCTGGTGCGGGTGGTCGCGACCGGCGACGGCGGCCTGTGCCGCGTGCGGCTGCCGGGCGGCCGGCTCGACGCGGCGGCCGCCCGGGCGCTGGCGGCCGCCGCGCGCGAGCACGGCTCGGGCACGCTCGACGCGACCAACCGCGCCAACCTGCAGATCCGCGGCGTGCGCGCTGGCCACGAGACGGCGCTGGCGGCAGCGCTGATCGAGGCGGGGCTGGGCCCGCGCGAGGACGGTGCGGCGAATCCTGGTAATTGCCCTGGCCAGCCCCTGGACCTCGCCGCCGCCGCGCTGCGCGACGATGTCGGTAACGTGATGCTGAGCCCGGCCGCCGGCCGCGATCTGGCCGCGCTGGCCGATACGCGCGCGCTCGGTGCCGCTCTGCTAGACCGACTGCAGGGCGAACCGCGTTTTGCCGTGCTGTCGCCGAAATGCTCGCTGGCGATCGACGGCGGCGAAGCCCTGGCCGAACTCGCGCATCCGCACGATCTGTGGTTCTCCGCCTATCGCGATACGAGAGGTGCCCTGCGTTACGCGTTCGGGCTGGCTGGCCATGCGCCGGTGGCGGCCGACGATCCGCCGGCGCTGGCCTCGGTCGCGCCCGAACAGGTGGTGGACTGCGCGCATGCGCTCTTGCTCGCCTTTCTCGAACTTGCACCGCGCGAGGCGAAGCGGATCCGCGACGCGCTCGCCAGCTTGAGCGTCGAGCAACTGCTCACGCAGGCCGCCGCGCGGCTGACGCCTGCTCCGCAGCGCGACGCCGCGCTGACGCAATGGTGCCGCGCGCCGGCCGATCTCGCCCGTCGCTTTGGCATCCATAATGAAGTGAACGCCACCACGCGCCAGGTCGGTGGCCAGGTTCCGCTCGGTCGGCTCGACGCGCCGATGCTCGAGGCGCTGGCCGCACTCGCCGAACGCGACGGCGACGGCACGCTGCGCTTCACGCCCTGGCAAGGAGTGCTGCTGCCGGCCGTGCGCGAGGAGGCAGCCGAAGCCGCGCTGAGTTCGCTGGCCGCGTTCGGCGTGATCTGCGCTGCCGACTCACCGCTCGCACACCTGGTGGCCTGCGCCGGCAGCACCGGCTGCGCGCGCGCCAAAGCCGACACCAAGGCCGACGCGCAGGCCCTGGCCGCGCGCCTGGCCGAACGCGGCACCGCGCCGCTGGATATCCACCTAAGCGGCTGCTTACGCGCCTGCGCACAGCCCTGGCCCGCCGCCGCGGCCCTTGTCGCGGTGGAACCGGGCCGCTACGACCTTTATCGGCGTAACGGTGGCAGTGGCTTCGGCCAGCTCGCCGCCCGCCATCTGACGATCGACCAAGCCGCCGCGATGCTCGCCGCATTGCCGCGCTATCAGGACTGAACCGAATGCCCGACTACCTTCGCGACGGCCAGGAAATCTACCGGCAATCGTTCGCGACGATTCGCGCGGAAGCCGACCTGTCGGCAATTCCCGCCGACCTAGAAAAACTCGCCGTGCGCGTGATCCATGCCTGCGGCATGGTCGACATCGTCGCCGACCTGCGCTTCTCGGCCGGTGCCGGCACGGCCGGCCGGGACGCGCTCGCCGCCGGCGCGCTGATCCTCTGCGATGCGCGCATGGTGGCCGAGGGCATCACGCGTGCGCGCATGCCGGCCGCCAATCCGGTGCGCTGCACGCTCGGCGAGGCTGAGGTGCCGGCGCTGGCCGAGTGGCTTGGCAATACCCGCTCAGCGGCCGCGCTCGAACTGTGGCACCCCTGGCTAGCGGGCAGCGTGGTAGTGATCGGCAATGCGCCCACCGCGCTATTCCATCTGCTCGATATGCTCGATGCCGGCGCGCCGAAGCCGGCCCTGATCCTCGGCTTCCCGGTCGGCTTCATCGGTGCGGCCGAATCGAAGGCGGCGCTGGCCGCCGACAGCCGCGGCGTGCCCTACGTGGTTGTGAATGGCCGCCGCGGCGGCAGCGCGATGGCGGCCGCGGCCGTCAATGCTCTGGCGACGGAGGTCGAGTGAGCAACGACGAGATCCGTTCCGGAGCGAGCCACCAAGGCACCGCGCGCGGCCGTCTGTTCGGTATCGGCGTCGGCCCCGGCGACCCGGAACTGCTGACGCTGAAGGCGGTGCGCCACCTGCGCGCTGCGCCGGTGGTGGCCTACTTCGTCGCCAAGGGCAAGAAGGGCAATGCCTATGGCATCGTCGAGGCATATCTGCACGAGGCGCAGCTGCAACTGCCGCTGGTCTATCTCGTCACCACCGAGGCGCTCGATCCGCCGCTCAGCTACGAGCGCGTGATCGCCAACTTCTATGACACGGCTGCCGAGATGGTGGCCGCGCATCTCGATGCCGGGCGCGACGTCGCCGTGATCTGCGAGGGCGATCCGTTCTTCTACGGCTCCTACATGTACCTGCACGACCGCCTCGCGCATCGCTACGACACCGAGGTGGTGCCCGGCGTGTGCTCGATGCTGGGCGGCGCGGCCGTGCTCAGCGTGCCGCTGGTCTATCGCAACCAGACGCTCTCAGTGCTCTCGGGCGTGCTGCCCGAGGACGAACTGCGCGCACGCCTGACCAAGGCCGACGCGGCGGTGGTGATGAAGCTGGGTCGCAATTTCGACAAGGTGCGTCGCGTGCTCGACGAACTGGGCCTGGCGGGTCGCGCGCTCTACGTCGAGCGCGCGACCATGGCCAACCAGCGCATCGTGCCGCTGGCCGAGGTCGATCCGATGGCCTCGCCCTACTTCTCGCTGCTGGTGGTGCCGGGGGAAAAATGGCAAGGCTGAACGTGGCGCCGACGATCGTGGTGCTCGGCACGGGCGCGCTGCCGGTCGCCGAGCGGATCCGCGCGCGTTATGCAAGCGCGACGATCCACGCGCTGGCGGGTCGCGCTGAGGGTGACGTGACGTTCAGCGAACTCGGTGCTCACCTGCGCGCACTCTATGCGCGCGGCAACCCGGTAGTCGCGCTGTGCGCGGCCGGCATCGTGATCCGCTGCGTGGCACCCTGCCTGGCCGACAAAGGTGTCGAGCCGCCGGTGCTGGCAGTAGCCGAGGACGGCAGCGCGGTGGTGCCGCTGCTGGGCGGGCTAACCGGCGTGAACCTGCTGGCGCGCGAGATCGCCGAGACACTCGACACTGCGCCGGCGATCACCACCAGCGGCGAACTGCGCTTCGGTGCCTGCGTGCTCAATCCGCCAGAAGGTTATGCGCTCGCCGATATCGGTGCCGGCAAGCGCTTCGTTTCCGATCTGCTGGCCGGCGCGACCACACGCGTCGATGGCCCCCCCGTGCCCTGGCTTGAGGGCGTTGCGCTGCCGGTCGAGGTGGCCGGCTCGCATGAGATCCGCATCACGCCAAAACGGGCCGGCGGCGGTTCGGACGAGTTGCTGATCCATCCGCGCAGCGTAGTGGTGGCGCTCGCCGAGGGTTTTGCGCATCAGGCCGCCTTGGAAGTCGCGCCAGCCCAGACGGCCGACGACGAAGCGGGCAGCGATCCGCTGGCGCGCCGGATACTCGATGCGCTCGCGGCTGCGGATCTCTCGCCGCTCGCGCTGGCAGCGCTGATCGCGCCGCGCCAGGACATGCGCGAGGTGGCGCTGGCGCGTGCCGCGCGCCAGCTCGGCGTGCCGCTGCGCTTCGTCGCGAGCGAGGCTGGACAGGCAGGTAAGGCAGCCACCCTGCTCGATACCACGCTCGCGGCCGGCTCGATCGCCGCGAGCGCGGCGATGCCTATCGGCGATGACGATGAGACATCGAAGTTCCTCGCGATCGCGATCGCCGAGGCCCCCGTCGACACGAACCGGCTCGGCCAGGCGCGCGGCTCGCTGACAGTGCTCGGCCTCGGCCCCGGCCGCGCTGACCTGCTGGTGCCGGCCGCGCGCCTCGCGCTGGCCGAGGCCACCCACATTCTTGGTTATGCCACCTATGTGGGCATGGCCGGCCCGTTCCGCGCCGACCAGCGCGTCCACGAAACCGACAACCGCGAGGAACTGCAGCGCGCGCGCCATGCCTTCGAGCTGGCCGCGCAGGGGCACCGCGTGGCGATTGTGTCCTCGGGCGACCCGGGCGTGTTCGCGATAGCGGCGGCCGTGCTCGAGGCGCTTGACGGCACCCGCGCGCCGGCTTGGGACGACGTCGCGCTGGAGGTGGTGCCCGGCGTGTCCGCCGCGTTCGCCACCGCGGCCGAGGCCGGCGCGCCGCTCGGCCACGATTTCTGTGTGATCTCGCTGTCGGACAACCTCAAGCCCTGGCGCGTTATCGAGGAGCGGCTCGCGCTGGCTGCGCGCGCCGACCTGGTGATAGCCTTCTACAACCCAGTCTCGAAGGCGAGGCCCTGGCAGCTCGATCGCGCGCTCAAGATCCTGCGCGAGATCCGTGCCGCCGATACGGTGGTAGTGCTGGGCCGAGATGTCGGCCGGCCCGGCGCGAGCCTGCGCAGCCTCACACTGGGCGAGCTGAGCGCGGCCAACGTCGACATGCGCACCATGGTGATCGTCGGCTCCTCAAAAACGCGGCGTTTCGCCAGCGCCGAGCGCGAGTGGATCTACACGCCGCGCTTCTACGACTGACACGGCCGACATGAAAAAACGGGCTCCCTTGAAATTTGAGTGTGTTACGCGATATGTGGGTTGATCTTCGAGAAGTCAAGCTTGCCGGCGATCAGAAACAGCATGGTGCGTATGGTCGTGAGGTTGGTGTATCCGCGCGCCTTTCCCTTTCGCTTGGCGGCCTAGAAGAGTCCGTTGATGGTTTCCAGGATAGCCGTTGGTCTGACGCGTCTGGATCCGAGCGACGATACCATCGAAATGACTGCGGATCATGCGGGCGACGTCCTTCATCGGATCGGCTTTCAAGCGCATGACGTTCGTGCACCACTGCTCGAGCATTTCGCTAACGACGTTGATCTGCTTGCGATCGAGAATCTCGCCTATGTTGAATTTCGAGTGGGTGGTAAGGCAATGCTGATCAAGTTCACCGTCCCCGTGGTCCAGCCGTTATAGCTCGGTGAACATGACCCGAGCAAGACAAACGAAAATGAAACAGCAAACGCTGGCGGTGGCGGCTGACGAAGGTGCAGTCTTCGAGACGAAGCGCAAACGTAAGCGGCGCGATGCGTTGCTGGACGCGATGGAGCGGATCGTGCCGTGGGCGGCATTGTGTGCGCTGATCGAGCCGTACT
>JAYFSB010000021.1:0-10866 GCA_040946865.1 Burkholderia sp. | reverse complement strand
TTTGACAGCACCAACAAGGCGGTCGTCTCGGCCAGCGCACGGTCCTTGCGCCGAACTTCGCGCTCGAGTTCTTTGATTCGGCGGCGATCCGCCGTCGTTTGCCCAGGCGTAGCATGCACGTCCTGCAGGTCGGCCAGCGTCTGGGTGGCCGCGTCCCGCCAGGCAGCAAGCTTCCTGCGGATACACGCCGTTTCCGCGGTGCCATGCGCTGCGCGATGTCTCGTCCAGCGCGGCAGTGGTGAGCACGGTGTCCAGTCGCGATGTAACTGTCCAGGCCCGCCCGCGGGCGGGCCTGGACAGCGACTCACTGCGTCAACGCTCCAGCGTGCCCACGTTCACGCATGTTTCCTGCGCGACATCTTCAACCAGCGCGTTCTCCGGCGGCAGCAACCTTGCAACTACCTTTTGTCCTTGAATGCCTGTCCGTACTTTGCCACTTCTCGTCCTCATTGCGCCCCCGGATTCCCAGATCCTATTCGGGCGACAACTATGCTGACACGGGAGCTCGCTTACGACGACAACGTTACGCCTGCAAGGTCCGCCGCCTCAACATGAACATCCCAATCCATGGCATCTCCTGCTCGTATGAAAATGCCAGGTGTACCTTGCTGCCGTCAAATCCGTAAGAGCGGGTTTATCGATCGCTTACCAACTATCCTGAAAAAGTGAGCCGAATCGAACGCCGGACGGTTGCCAATCGACAGTTTCGGGCGCATCGTACTCTCCAATCGTCGGCCCGGTCGGCAGGCTTGAGACCGCGTCCTGGCGGGCCTTGCGGCGAATCGCCCCAGTCGGGACAGTCGGCAAGGCGGCCCCGCCCGGGCCGCCTTGCCGGTGTCAAAGGCGGCAAGACGCTATAATGTGAGTCTAAACGATAGCCCCTAGATATGCAGCTCCTCACGATCGGAATCAATCACCACACGACACCCGTCGCTTTGCGCGAACGTGTGGCGTTTCCGCTCGAACAGATCAAGCCTGCTCTATCCACCCTGACCAGCGTGTTCCTGGAGTGCCAGGCACCGAACGCGCCCGAAGCCGCGATTCTCTCCACCTGCAACCGCACCGAGCTGTACTGCGCGACCGACGATCGCGCCGCGCGCGATGCCGCCGTGCGCTGGCTGGCTGAGTTTCACGGCATTCCCGCCGACGAACTTGCGCCGTATGTCTACGCGCTGCCGCAATCTGAGGCCGTCCGCCATGCCTTCCGCGTAGCGTCTGGCCTCGACTCTATGGTGCTCGGCGAAACCCAGATCGTCGGCCAGATGAAGAACGCGGTGCGCACCGCCTCCGAGGCCGGCGCGCTCGGCACCTATCTGAACCAGCTATTTCAGCGCACCTTCGCGGTCGCCAAGGAGGTGCGCAGTACCACCGAGATCGGTGCCCAGTCGGTGTCGATGGCCGCCGCCGCGGTGCGCCTGGCGCAGCGCATCTTCGAGAGTGTCGTTGACCAGAAGGTGCTGTTCATCGGTGCCGGCGAGATGATCGAGCTGTGCGCCACCCACTTCGCCGCGCAGGGTCCGCGCGAGCTGGTGATCGCCAACCGCACCGCCGAGCGTAGTGCTAAGCTGGCCGAGCACTTCAGCGGTCGCGCCATGCCGCTGGCCGACCTGCCCGCTCGCATGCACGAATTCGATATCATCGTGTCCTGCACCGCCTCCACGCTGCCGATCATTGGCCTGGGCGCAGTCGAGCGCGCGGTTAAGGCGCGCCGCCACCGGCCGATCTTCATGGTCGACCTGGCCGTGCCGCGCGACATCGAGCAGGAAGTCGGCAAGCTCAAGGACGTGTTCCTCTACACGGTCGACGATCTCGGCGCGATCGTGCGCGAGGGCAATGCCTCGCGGCAGGCCGCCGTGGCGCAAGCCGAGACAATCATCGAGACGCGCGTGCAGAACTTCATGCAGTGGCTCAACACGCGCAGCGTGGTGCCGATCATCCGCCACATGCATATCCAGGCCGACGCGCTGCGCCGCGCCGAGGTCGAGCGCGCGCAGAAGATGCTGGCGCGCGGCGATGATCCGGCCGCGGTGCTCGACGTGCTGTCGCAGGTGCTCACCAACAAGCTAATCCACGGCCCGACCAGCGCGCTGAACTGCGCCAGCGGCACCGTGCGCGACCAGCTGATCGACCTGATGCGCGGCTTCTACGCGCACGGCGCGCGCGCCGACCATTAGCGGCGCACGCGCCGCCTCCGTTTTCCTGTTCGAAACCTCGCCCGGGAGCGCCGCTCCACACCATGAAAACGAGCATGCGAAGCAAGCTCGACCAGCTCTCGAACCGGCTGGCCGAACTGAACGAACTGCTGAGCCGAGAGAATGTCACCACCGATCTCGATCAGTACCGGAAGCTGACCCGCGAACACGCGGAAATCGGCCCGGTGGTCGAGCACTACGCGCAGTGGCGTCTCGCGTGTGGCGACAAGGCGACCGCGCAGGAACTGCTGCCAGACGCCTCGATGCGTGAATTCGCGGAAGAAGAGATCCGCGACGCGCGCGAGCGCATGACGCGCCTGGAAGCCGAGCTGCAGAAAATGCTGCTGCCGCGCGACCCCAATGATGAACGCAATATCTTCCTGGAAATCCGCGCCGGCACCGGCGGCGACGAGTCCGCGCTGTTCGCCGGCGACCTGCTGCGCATGTACCTGCGCTATGCCGAGCGGCAGCGCTGGCAGATCGAGATGATCTCGGAAAGTGCTTCGAACCTGGGCGGCTACAAGGAAGTGATCGTGCGCATCGCGGGCCAGGGGGCCTATTCACGCCTGAAGTTCGAATCGGGCGGCCACCGCGTGCAGCGCGTGCCAGCCACCGAGACGCAGGGCCGCATCCACACCTCGGCCTGTACCGTGGCGGTGATGCCCGAGGCTGACGAAATCGCCGAGGTCGAGATCAATCCGGCCGACCTGCGCATCGACACCTTTCGCGCCTCGGGCGCGGGCGGCCAGCACATCAACAAGACCGATTCGGCGGTGCGCGTCACCCACCTGCCGACCGGCATCGTGGTGGAGTGCCAGGACGATCGTTCGCAGCACAAGAACAAGGACCGCGCGCTGAAGGTGCTGGCGGCCCGCATCAAGGACAAGCAGTACTACGAGCAGCACGCCAAGGAAGCGGCCACGCGCAAGAGCCTGATCGGCTCGGGCGATCGCTCGGAGCGGATCCGCACCTACAACTTCCCGCAGGGCCGGATGACCGACCACCGCATCAACCTCACGCTCTACAAGCTCGAGGCCCTGATGGACGGCGATCTCGACGAGATGATCGCGATCCTAGTCAGCGAGCACCAGGCCGAGCTGCTGGCCTCGCTCGGCGTAGCCGACTGAGCGGCGTGCGTACCATGACCGCCGCGCCCGCCACTGCCGCCGAGCTGCTGCGCACCACGTCGCTCGACGCCATCGACGCACGGATCCTGCTCGCTCACGCGCTTGGCTGGACCCGCACCCAGCTGATCACGCGCGCTGACGCGCCACTCGCGGCGGCTGACGTCAAGCGTTACCTCGCGCTCGCGGCGCGGTGCCTGGCCGGCGAGCCGGTGGCGCAGCTGGTCGGCTCGCGCGAGTTCTTCGGCCTCGAATTCGCGGTTACGCCCGACGTGCTGATCCCGCGGCCCGATACCGAGCTGCTGGTGCAGACCGCGCTCGACGCGATCGAGGGCATCGCCGCGCCGGAAGTGCTCGATCTCGGCACCGGCAGCGGCGCGGTGGCGGTTGCGATTGCCTCGATGCGGCCCGACGCGCGCGTCCGGGCGCTTGACCGCTCGGTCGCGGCGCTGGCGGTGGCGCGCGGTAACGCGGCCAGGTTGCTCGACCCGGCGCGCCCCGGCGGTGCCCTGCAGTTCCTGGAAAGCGACTGGTATGGCGCGCTCGATCCGATGCAGCGCTTTCACGCGATCGTCAGCAACCCGCCCTATATCGCATGCCGGGACCAGCATCTCGAGCAGGGCGACCTGCGCTTCGAGCCGCGCGGCGCGCTGACCGACGAGGCCGACGGCCTCAGCGCGATCCGCGCGATCGCGGCCGGTGCGCCGGCCTTCCTGCTGCCGCGCGGCGCGTTCTGGGTCGAGCACGGCCACGACCAGGCCGAGGTGGTAGGTGTGATCCTCGCCGGCGCCGGATTCGACGAGGTGGCCTCGCTCACCGACCTGGCTGCGATCGAGCGCTGCACCGGCGGCCGCCTGCCCGGCTGAACCCCCGAGTGCAAGCTGTCCGCGGCCAGACCTGTCGCGACGCGCGTCGATCGCCTTCCAGCTCCGCCCTGACCCTGCTTTCAGACCCGTCTACGGTGCCGGTCGGCCTTGCCAAAATCCAGTATCATTCCCGCTCTATGCCCCGCATCAGCACAAGGTTCATCATGGATACCCAACAACGCATCAAGCAAATCGTCGACGAAAACCCGGTCGTGCTCTTCATGAAGGGCACCACGCAATTCCCGATGTGCGGCTTCTCGGGCCGCGCGATCCAAGTCCTGAAGGCCTGCGGCGTCGACCAGATCAAGACCGTCAACGTGCTCGAGAACGAGGAAGTTCGCCAGGGGATCAAGAGCTTCTCGAACTGGCCGACGATCCCCCAGCTCTACGTGAAGGGCGAATTCATCGGCGGCTCGGACATCATGATGGAGATGTACCAGTCGGGCGAACTGCAGCAGCTGTTCGCCGCTGCCTGAGTTCCTCCCCTCGATGGAGGCACGCCCCGCACCGCCGTGGCGCCTGATTGTCGCGATCACCGGCGCGACCGGCGTGATCTACGGCATCCGCCTGCTCGACCTGCTGCGCGCGGCGGGCGGCGTCGAGACCCACCTGCTGGTGTCGGCTGCCGGCTGGCTCAATATCCAGCACGAGCTGCGGCTCGCCAAGGACGAGATCCATGCGCGGGCCGACGTGGTCCACTCGGCGCGCGACGTGGGTGCGAGTATCGCCTCCGGTTCATTCGCGACCGATGGCATGGTGGTCGCGCCCTGCTCGATGAAGACACTGGCCAGCGTCGCACACGGGCTCTCGGACAACCTTGTGGCCCGCGCCGCCGACGTTACGCTCAAGGAGCGGCGCCGGCTGGTGCTGATGGTGCGCGAGACGCCCTTCAATCTCGCCCACCTGCGTAACATGACCGCCGTCACCGAGATGGGCGGTATCATCTTCCCGCCGCTGCCCGCCTTCTATGCGCTGCCCGCCTCGATCGACGAGCTGGTCGATCAGACCGTCACGCGCGTGCTCGACCTATTCAGCATCGACGCGCCGCGCACCACGCCCTGGACCGGGATCCGCAGCGCCGAGTAAAGCGGGGTTCGTCGCGCCTCGGGATCCAGCCCCATCGCGCCGCCCTCTTGTCGCCGCCTCGCCGATCTCTCCCGTCGATTCACAACGATAGAGAAGGCAGCCTCAAATCTGAAGTGCAACACCTACCGAGAGGTATTGTGTTGCGATGGGCATCTACAAACACCTGGGTTGTGAAGAGCGCACGATGATCCAGCTGAGCCTTGAGCAGGGATGCAAGCTGTGAGAATTGCCCACAGCTTGCATCGCGCGCCGAGTTCGATCAGCCGCGAAGCAAGGACCGGACCGTCCGTTGCTCGCTGGCGGCTATCGTACGCCGCTCGCCCAGCAGCGCGCCAGTTGCCTGGTAGGGGCCCGGGACGGCGCGCAACAATCCCGCCCGGACTTGGACCCCGCAGGGGCCGCTGCGGGCGACGGTCGAGCGGTTGCTGCGTGAGTGGCACTCTCCCGAACAGATCGCAGGCATACTGCGAAACATGAACTCCGATTATCCGACCCTGTTTTCTAGTTACGAAACGATCTACACCGCGTTGTACGCCCTGCTGCGCGGCTAGGTGCGAGCGGAACTAACTGATTGCCCTGTCTGCGACAGGCCCGCAAGAGCCGGCGGCCCCGGGCGCAGGACGAAGACCGCCGGGGCAGTATCCCGAGCAGGGTTAGCATCCACGATCGTCCAGCTGAGATCGACGAGCGGATCGTGCCCGGGCACTGGGAAAGCGACCTGATCAAGGGCGCGCGTAATGCGTCTTCGGTCGCGACGCTGGTCGAGCGCACCTCGCTGTTCGTCACCCTGGGCAAGATGGAGAACTCCACTACCGACGTCGCCGTCACTGTGCTTGGTATGATCCTGAACCGCATCGACGTCCAGCGCCGTCGTTCCATGACTTATATGATCAGGGACGGGAGATGGCCAGGCATGAGCAGCTCTGCGAGACCGCCGACATCAAGGTCTACTTCGCTGATCCGCATAGCCCTTGGCAGCGTGGGCGTAACGAGAACACCAACGGGCTGCTGCGCCAGTACATGCCCAAGGGTACGGATCTGGCCGTGTTCTCCCAGGCCGAGCTCGACGACATCGCCTGGCAGATAAACACCCGCCCGCGCAAAAGCTTGGGCTGGACGTGTTCGGCCGAAATATTCATGCCCTAATTGTTCGATGTTCGTCAGCATCATCATGAAATCATTGCCTTGGAGGATGCCCTTCGGGCGCAACCGGCTTCTGTTGCACTTCAACCTTGAAACCGCCCTCTCGGCGCACTGGAACACGCTGGCTCCGGCCGTCAGCGTCAGCGCACTGGCCCGAAAAAACCATCCACGACTTCTACGGCTTCCCGCGCGCGCTCTACGAGCTGCGCTATCCGGTACCGAGCGCGCCCGAGCTGGCCGAGCGCACGGCGGCCCTGCTCGACGCGGTCGGCATCCTGACCGCGACCCGCCGACTACGGGCTCGACCATGGCATCTGGGTGCCGATGCTGCTGATGTTCCCCGAGGCCGATATCCCGGTCGCCCAGCTGTCGACCCAGCCGCGCGCCGACGCCGCCCACCATTTCCGTGTCGGTCGTGCGCTGCGCGACGAGGGCGTGATGGTGATCAACTCGAGCCAGATCACCCACAACCTGCGCCAGGAAGATTTCGGCGTGACGCCCGAGGAAGTCCACCCGCGCGTGGACGAATGCACCGACCGGTTCGAGGATCGCTTAGCCCATCGCGACATCGAGGCGATGCTCGACTACCTGCGCCTCGCCCCGCACGCAGTCCTGATGCACCTGACCGACGAGCACCTGCTTGCGGCGCTCGGCGCGGCCGATGACTACCAGCTCGGCATCCAGTCGCTGGGCAACTACCAGCGCGTGCTGGCGATGACCAAAACTACGTGTTCGCGTCCGTCGGCTCAGCAGGCCGCCAGCCAGCCCGCAGCCTGAGGCGCGTCGTGCACTCATGCGGGCGGTGACGCTCAGGTACCGATGCCGTCGAGGATCTCGTCGTGTGACTCGCGCTCGTCGAGGTACTGGGTTCGGTAGCCGGTGTTGACGCCCCAGAAGTAGAAACCCAGCGCGATCAGCGCGACGATCAGCATGTCCCAGCCGTAGGGCAGCACGCCCGAGCCGCCGAACTGCTTGCTGCCGATCAGCGACAACACGGCCATCGTCGGCAGGTAGGCGACCAGCCACCAGGCGGCCTTCACGTTGGCACCCCAGTTGGACTTTGGCCTGGAAGTAAAAGTAGGCCGGCAGCGCGACGACCATCAGCAGGATGATCTCGCCCGTCAGCGGCTACTTCGCCCAGTAAAGGATTAGCGAGGCGCAGACGAAGGCGAACGGCGCGATCAGCTTCATGTTCGGGATTGACAGCGGGCGACCGAGGTTGGTGGCCGAGCGGCGCAGCGCCATCAGGTTGATCGGGCCTGTCAGGTACGAGATCACGGTGGCCACCGTGATCACGACCGCCAGCGAGCTCCAACCGTGGAAGAAGAACAGGAAGATGAACGAGACCAGCAGATTGAACCACATCGCGTTGCGCGGCACGCCGTAGAGCGGATGCACGGTGTCGAATATCTTCGGCATCGTGTTGTTGCGCTCCATTGCGTAGATCATCCACGTGGTGGTGGCCATGTAGGTCGTGCCGGTGTCGCTTGGGCTGATGAAGGCGTCGACGTAGAGCAGCACGACCAGCCAGTTCAGGTTCAGCGCGATCGCCAGTTTCGCGAACGGCACGCTGCGCGACGGGTTACGCGCCTCGCCGGCGAGGTTGACCGGGCTCTGGAAGCCATTGAACGCGAACATGATGCCGCTGGTGGCGACCGCCGTGAGCATCGCCGACCAGCCGTAGGGCGCGAACGAGTCGTTGCTCGTCATGTCGAGGATGATCAGGCCCGAGATCAGGAACTTGAACACCATGATCGCCGAGTTGGCGCGCGCGAACAGCTTCATGCCCCAGTAGTTCAGTATGAAGTAGATCACCACCAGCACCGCCGCCAGCAGCAGGCCTGGTTATCAGCTTACCGCCCACGAACAGGCTGTGTGCTCACTCGTAGGGCCAGGTGCTCATGTATTGGATCGATGCCTCGGCCTCGATCGGGATCACCGAGACGATCGTAATCTAGTTGGCCCAGGCGCTGATGAAGCCCACCAGCGAGCCGTGCGAGTAACGCGCGTAGCGCACCATGCCGCCCGATTCCGGAAACATCGCGCCGAGCTCGGCATAGGTCAAATGCGATCTCGAGAATCACGACCGAGCCGATTATCGACCCAGGCCCATCAGCATGAGCACGATCGGGCCAATGTTCCGTTGAATGGAACTGTCCACAACTTCTCCTATGTCTCTCAAAAAGACTTGTCAGGATGCCTGCCGAAGGGTCGTGTGACCGGGGTTGCGCCGGCATCTTGGGCGCGGGTTGTCCAGTCTAGGACAACCCACCCGTGCAGCACGTAGCGTATACTGTTTCCCATTCCGCATGGCGAGAAAATTGATCAGACCCTAAAATAGAAAAGAGTGAGATAGAAAGATTTGTAAAAATTATTGTGGTATCTTTAGTAGTTTGCCTCAAGATTCTCGCGGAAAGCTTGACAGCAAGATCGATTAGACGTATAATGAACGAGCAGGATTTCAAGTAGTGGCGAGTGAATAGGTTCTTTCGTAGTTCGCCCATCATCGGTACTCCGGTCGGCCCCATTACCCCCTTCCTTGATTTTCATGCATCTCCCGGCGTTTCCCCCTGTCTCACATTTTTAGGAACAAGTTATGGTAACCGGCACCGTCAAGTGGTTCAACGACGCTAAGGGTTTTGGCTTCATCACGCCGGAAGGCGGCGGCGACGATCTGTTCGCGCACTTCTCAGAAATCCGTGTCGACGGTTTCAAGACGCTACAAGAAAACCAAAAGGTCGAGTTCGAAGTGAAGACCGGCCCGAAGGGTCTGCAAGCAGCGAACATCAAGCCGCTGTAAGTTCGCGCGATATCTTCGCCTGAATATAAAACCCCGCCTCGGCGGGGTTTTCGTTGTATACCGAGCATACTCAACAGCTCGTGGGTGAAAGTCACCTCGTTATACATTCTCATCAAACGGCCTCGCTACGCAGGGCCCGTAACGTTTCGTCGCCGTCATGACGTGCTGCAAGCCTTCCCAGATCATCTTCGCGCCAGGTTCGCTATCGCCTTTGCGGGTAAGAAAGCCACCGCACTGGGCCACCAGTCGAACCATGTCGTGCAACCTTGGTGAGTATCGCCAGAGTTATTGTCGAAAGTGGTGTACGGCGGGGCAGACGGAATTTTGAGAAGGCGGTGGCGGTTTAGCTGAGAATGTTGCGTGTCAGAAGCACAATCAGCGAACCCGGCGGGAGCCGGAACCGGTCACCATGAAAAAGTCTAGGAAAGAAGCGAACAGCGGTAAAGTAGAAATGAAAAACGTGTTCGACGAACTAATCCAGCGGGGTGCACGACAGTTGATCCAGCAGGCAGTTGAAGCGGAGCTTGCCGCTATGCTCGAGCAGTACAGCAACGTGAAATCGATCGGGGGCTGACGCGCCGTTGTGTGTAACGGCTACCTACTCGAGCGCGAGATCGTCACGACGATCGACTCGATGAAGGTCAAAGTACCCAAGGTGCGGGACCGCTCGGACTCGGGCATCCACTTCAATTCGGCGGTTGTGCCGCCGTACGTGAGCAAGTCGGCGCGCGTGTCGGCGACGCTGCCGTGGGCTGTACCTGCGCGGCATCTCGACGAGTGACATGAGCGAGGCGCTGGGCATCATGCTGGGTGGCGAGGTCCGTAGGCATGTCACCAAACACGGTGAGCCGGCTCAAGGCGCAGTGATGATTCGGACGGCCAGTGCCTGCTGGTGATCATCGGCGTGACGCCGGAAGGCGAGAAAGAGTGTGTGGCGATTGGTGCCGGCTACCGGGAATTGAAGGAGTCGTGGTGCGAGCTGCTGCTGGATCTGAAGAAGCGCGGCCTGCCGTCTGGCTCGTTGCTCGCGTGCGGCGACGGCGCAATGGGCTTCTGGTCGGCGATAGAGGAAGTGTTCCCACAGACGAAGCATCAGCGCTGCTGGTTTCGCAAGATGGGTAACGTGCTCAACGCGCCGGTTGCATTCAATGACTTCGTCGATAGCGACTCGGCAAAGTACCCGAAGGTGGCGGAAAAACTGATAGAAGCTCGCGACGAGCTGCTGGCGTGCTATGACTTCCCGGCCGAGCACTGGCAGCATCTGCGCACGACTAACCCGATCGAGTTGACGTTCGCGACGGTGCGGCATCGGACCAAACGCACGCGCAACTGCGTGTCGTGTGCGACGTTTCTCGGCCTGGCGTTCAAGCTGATCGAGTCGGCCGAACAGTCGTGGCGCAGGATCCGGGTGTCGGAGAAGCTTGCAGAAATGCTCGGCGAGATCGCGTTTAAAGACGGCGTCCCGGTGACCGATAGCATACCGGCTCAGAAACTGCTGGCTGCCTGATCATGCCGATGTCCTGTACATAAGATTTGACTTTAAGGCAATGCTGATCAAGTGTCTGCATTCGCGATGTTGTCAAGCCTGCGTAGCGAATCGATCATGAACGAAGTTGTCCTGGTTTGTTGTCGGTCGTCCTGGGTGCCATTCAGAT
>JAYFSB010000020.1:0-11170 GCA_040946865.1 Burkholderia sp. | reverse complement strand
CCCCCCCCCCCCCCCCCCCCCCCCCCCCCCCCCCCCCCCCCCCCCCCCCCCCCCCCCCCCCCCCCCCCCCCCCGGCCGTCGAGGACGGCACGATCGATGCGATCTGCTCCGACCACACCCCCGTCGACGACGATGAGAAGCTGCTGCCCTTCGCCGAGGCCACACCCGGCGCGATCGGCCTCGAGCTGCTGCTGTCGCTGACAGTCAAGTGGGCCCAGGAGGCTGGGCTGCCGCTGACGCGCGCGCTGAACCGCATCACCGCGGGTGCGGCCAACGTGCTGAAGCTGCCTGTCGGGCGCCTTGCCGAAGGCGGCGTGGCCGACCTGGTGGTGTTCGACCCGACCACGCACTGGCAGGTCGAGCCGCGCGCGCTGAAGAGTCAGGGTCACAACACGCCGTTCCTCGGCTATGAGCTGCCGGCCCGGGTGTGCGCGACCATCGTCGCCGGCCAGGTCGCCTTCGAGCGTCGCTGAGCGGGGCGGGCATCATGAGAGCGTTGCGCAAGCTGCGCCTGATCGTGCACCTGCTGCACGGCATGGCGATCATCGCCCTTCAGTTCGGCACCGCGAGTCCCGCGCGCCGGCAGGAACTCACGCGTCGCTGGACTCTGAAGATGCTGGCGCTATGCGGCATGCGCCTGGTCGTACATCACGACGAGGCGCGGCTCGACGCGGGGGCGCTGGTGATCGGCAACCACGTGTCTTGGCTGGACATCTATGTGATCAATGCCTGGCGGCCGACGCCATTCGTCTCGAAGGCCGAGGTGCGGCAATGGCCGGTGGTGGGCTGGCTGGCCGAGAAGCTCAGCACCATCTTCCTTCAGCGCGAGAAGCGCAGCGAGGCGAAGCGGATCATGAGCGAGCTGGCCGAGCGGCTGCACGGCGGCGAGCTGATGTGCGTATTCCCCGAGGGCACCACCTCGAACGGGCTCGAGCTGCTGCCCTTCCATGCCAATCTGTTCCAGGCCGCTGTTGAGGCCGGCAGCCCGGTGCAGCCGGTCTGTATCATGTACGAGGACGGGCAGGGCCGGCAGTCGCTGGCACCGGCCTATACCGGCAAGATGTCGCTCGGCAAGTCGCTCGATCGCGTGCTGCGCGCCCGGCCGCTGATCGCGCATCTTTACGTAGGCGCACCAATCGAGGCGGGCGACGATCGCCGCAGGCTGTCGGCGCGTGCCTGTGCCGCGGTGGCCGATGCGCTGGCGGAGATGCAGGCCGGGTGTGGGCGGCCGACCGCCGAGGCGCTCGCACAGCTAGCCATTGATGAAGTGCCGGTCGGTGGTGTGAGGGTGCCGCGCCTGCTGCCTTGACCCAGACGGCCGATGTGGCCGTGGCGTCCACGGTGGCGGCAAATGCCGCGGGCGAGGCTGAGCCGGCCGTGCGTCGGGACGCCTGAGGCTCGTTGATCGGAGTCGCTCGAGGACGGAGCGGCATCGCTGCCCTGTGCTTCGCGCGCGATTCAATCCAGATGCAACCGCGTCCGGCGCCGCCCCTTCTTCAGTTCTTGCCTGAGCCGCAGCGCTCGCAGGTCACCTGCGTGACGCGCCGTGCGGCCGGATCGGTGCTCAGCTCGACGGCCGACAGGCGGTTGCCCCACACGCAGCCCGAATCGAGCGCGACCAGGTTGTCGCGCAGCATCAGCCTGAGCGCAGCCCAGTGGCCGAACACCACGGTCACGTTGGCGCTGCGCCGCCCGGGAACATCAAACCAGGGCAAATGACCTTCCGGTGCCGAATCGGGGCCACCGTTACCGCGAAACTCCATGGTGCCATCCGGCGTGCAGAAACGGATTCGCGTGAACGCGTTGAAGGCCACGCGCAGCCGCTCAGGCTTTGACAACCCATCCCTCCACTGATTCGGTTCGTTGCCGTACAGGCCGCGCAGCGTCTCGCGCCAGTTGGGCGCGCGTAGCGCGCGCTGCAGTTTGTCGGCGAGTTCGAGCGCGAGCGTGACATCCCATTGCGGCAGCAGGCCCGCATGCACCATCAGCTTGCCATGCTCGAAATGCACGAAGGGCCTCTGGCGGACCCACTCGAGCAGGGCCTCGGCGTCGGGCGCTTCGAGGATCTCGGCGAGCGTGTCGCCCGGCTTCAGCTGGCGGATGCCGGCCGCGGCGGCCAGCAGGTGCAGGTCGTGGTTGCCGAGCACGGCCACGCGGCGCTCGCCGAGCGCGATCACCTCGCGCAGCGTGGCCAGCGAGGCCGGGCCACGATTGACGAGATCGCCGGCGAACCAGAGCGGGGTCTCGTCGGACGGAGCCAGCCGGGACAGCAGCTCGACGAGGGGAGCGTGGCAACCCTGGAGGTCGCCGATGGCGATCGGCACAGGGTGGTCGGATGCAAGTGTCATTGCGGGATGGATGTGGTGCGATTTAACGATGTTTCGCAAGCTTCTGACGCACGGTACCACAAGTCATCTAGGACTTCGGTTCCCGTGGTATGCGAGGGGAATATCCTGCGTATCGGAATTTTCTTGCCGCTGCTGAATTTCGAGTGGGTGGTAAATTGCCCGATTTGTAAGCGACTCGGCATGGCCGTCATAGACGCCAGCAAAGATCGACGCCAAAGTGGTGTCCATCATTTTCGAAGTGATGGACACCACTTTGTTAGACACAGAGAAGCCGGGTAGCCGCAAAGGACGCCCGAACCATAGTCCTGAGTTCCGGCGTCGCATAGTAATCGCCGCGTGCGAGCCAGGTGTTTCAGTCACCAAACTGGCCTGCGAGCATGGTCTGAATGCGAATCTGGCGTTCACCTGGCGGTACCGGTATCGTGCCGAGCAAAGGGCGTTAGAGGCAACGCTGCTGCCAGTGACGATCGTGAGCGATATTAGGCCGGAGGTCATCGCAGCGCCACCAATCAAACCGGAGATCGCGAAACCGGCCGTACCCGTTGGCACGATTGAAGTCCAGATCGGACGACCGGTGGTCAAGGTCGACGGCTTTGTCGACTCCGATATGCTGCGAACCGTATTGGAGAGCCTGCGATTATGATCTCTTTGCCTACGGTACACGTATCTGGCTCTAGTCGGCAATTAGGTAGTGGACGGAGGAGTGCCCGCCGACTTCAGCTTACCCGCGACATTCCATGGTAGCAGCTCGTCGACGCGGGTGATGCTGTAATCAGTGATGTGAGTCAGGACGTATTCCAGATAGGCGCGTGGATTGATGCCGTTGAGCTTGCAAGTCCCCGATCAGACTGTACATTGCAGCAGCCTGATCGCCTCCGGTGGCGGAGCCAACGAACCGATCATTCTTGCGTCCGAGCGCGATCTAGCGTAGGGCATTCTCGTCAAGCGCGTTGCTGATCTCGGCCCAGCCGTCCTCGCAGGAGAACACGAGCGCTGCCCAATGGTTCAATGAGTAATTGATTGCTTTGGCGAGCGTGGACTTGGTCGACAGCGTCGCGAGCTTCTCCCTGATCGTTGCCTCGAATGTGGCGAGCAGCGGCTTGGCCTTTTCCTGTCGTACGCGTAGGCGCTCATCGGGTGGCTTGCCCCGGATATCGGCTTCGATGCCGTAGCGCTCGCCAATCATCTCGAGCAATGTCTGGGTGTCCGAGCTCGGCGACCGGCGTATCGTCCGTGTGCAATTTGTCGGGACACAACGTCGTGTAGCGCTGGATCGCTTCTCAAGTCGCTGCCCACGGAAGCGGCACAGGCTCGTGCTGTCGTACAGCGCTTCCTCGCAGGCAAGGTCGGCCAGATTGAACCCGTGCTGAATGAAATGAATCCGCGCGCATGCGCGCCAGGCCAATCGGCGGGCGGCCGTTGCCACGTTTCGGGTAGTACGGCTCGATCAGCGCACACAATGCCGCCCACGGCACGATCCGCTCCATCGCGTCCAACAACGCATCGCGCCGCGTACGTTTGCGCTTCGTATCGAAGCCTGCACCTTCGTCAGCCGCCAGCGTTTGCTGTTTCATTTTCGTTTGCCTTGCTCGGGTCATATCCACCGATCTATAACGGCTGGACCACGGGGACGGTGGACTTGATCAGCATTGCCTTAGGTAACATGTGGGTTGATCTTCGAGAAGTCAAGCTTGCCGGCAATCAGAAACAGCATGGTGCGCATGGTCGTGAGGTTGGTGTATACACGCACCTTTCGCTTGGCGGCCTGGAAGAGTCGGTTGATGGCTTCCAGGAAGCCGTTGGTCTAACGCGTCTGGGTTCAGGCGACGATGCCGTCGACATGACTGTGGATCATGCGGGCGACGTCCTTCATCGGATCGACCTTCAAGCGCATGACGTTCGTGCACCACTGCTCGAGCATGTCGCTGACGACGTTGATCTGCTTGCGATCGAGAATCTCCCGAAGATGCTCGCGATAGCGCCACGCGCGGGCGGTCCGCTTGGTCGTGACGTTCACGATCAGGGCATCGAGATCGGCGCGTTGCGCGGCGGTCAGCCGGTCGCGATTCTTCAGCAGCGACCATCGCAATCCCTTGAGTTCCGGATCGGTTCGCTGCTCGATTCGCCGCATTGGGTCCACAGCTTTCGACGCATGAGCGACGACGTGGACCTTGTCGAAGGTGATGCGAGCATTCGGCAGGTTCGTCTCGACGCCTTTGATGAACGCGGGCGACATGTCAATGCTGACCGACGTGATATGCTCGAGCCCTCCCCCCGGGCTCGCGACAATCCGACAATCGCTTCGATCGTCGCAGCATCCTTGCCTTCGATTACGAACACGACTTTGCGTTCGAGCGCATCAGCCACGATGCGTCAGGTAGTAGTGTCCGCGCTGGTAGGACGTTTCGTCGACGGCAATGCTCGTCATGTCGGACAGGTCGATCTCGGCGAGCGCGAGTTCGACATAGCGTTTGTAAATGGCGTTCACCCGATGCCAGGACTCGCCGACGGTACGGGCGATTGCGGTGAACGATACCTGCTTGGCGAGCATCAGCACCATGGCCTCGAACAGCAGCGTGAAGCCCTTGAGCTTTTACCGGCCCACTCAGGATTGACGAGCGCCACGCGGCCGTCAGGACGCTTGATGCGAGGCGTGTGCACTTCGAGAAAGCAGTCGTGCTGGAAGAAGTTCAAGTGCCGGTAGCGCTTGACAAGGGTATCGTGCACGGGATGGCCGCCGGCGATCTCTGGATGCGGGAAGCGACTGCCGGCAACGAAATCGATGTTGACCGTCAACCGCTTCGCAGTGGCGTCGAAATCAATGCCGTTCACGAACCACGGATCGCTCATATCCAAAGCCGTCTCGAATAATTTGCTATGTATGACTACCGTCGCTCACGTGCAAATCGGGCAATTTATCACCCACTCGAAATTCAACAGCGGCAGAACAATAGATATACGCGATTCACGGCGCACATTCCCAGGGGCCGGCGGCAAGTTTCCGCTTATCGGCTCGATCAGACTCCATTTTTCGACAAGGGAATCCCATGATATTGGTGACGGGCGGTGCCGGCTTCATCGGTGCCAATTTCGTGCTGGACTGGCTCGCGCAATCCGACGAGCCGGTGCTGAATGTCGACAAGCTCACATACGCGGGCAACCTCGGCACGCTGAAGTTGTTGCAGGACAATCCGAATCACGTCTTCGCGCGTGTCGACATCTGCGAACGCGCGGCAATCGACGCGTTGCTGGCTAAAAATCGTCCGCGCACGATCCTGCATTTCGCTGCCGAAAGCCATGTGGATCGCTCGATTCACGGTCCCGCCGATTTCGTGCAGACCAATGTGGTTGGTACTTTCACGATGCTCGAGGCGACACGCCAGTACTGGAATACGCTCGATGCCGATGCGAAGGCGGCGTTCCGGTTCCTGAACGTGTCAACCGACGAGGTGTTCGGCTCGCTGTCGGCCACCGATTCGCAGTTCTCGGAAACCACGCCGTACGCGCCGAACAGCCCTTACTCAGCGACCAAAGCCGGATCCGACCATCTGGTGCGTGCCTATTTCCATACCTACGGTCTGCCGGTGCTGACCACTAATTGCTCGAACAACTACGGCCCGTATCAGTTTCCCGAAAAGCTGATTCCGCTGATTATCGTCAATGCGCTGGCGGGTAAGCCGCTGCCTGTTTACCGCGATGGGCAGAACGTGCGCGACTGGCTGTATGTTGGCGACCACTGCTCGGCGATTCGCGAGGTGCTCGCGCGCGGCGTGCCCGGCGAGACCTACAACGTCGGCGGCTGGAACGAGAAGAAGAACCTCGATGTGGTGCACGCGCTGTGCGACCTGCTCGACGAGTTGAAGCCGAAGGCAGGCGTATCGTACCGCGAGCAGATCGCCTTCGTCACCGATCGTCCGGGGCACGACCGCCGCTATGCGATCGATGCACGCAAGCTCGAGCGCGAGCTGGGCTGGAAGCCGGCCGAGACCTTCGATACCGGCATGGCGAAGACGGTGCGCTGGTATCTCGACAACCAGGCCTGGGCCGAGGAAGTGACTTCGGGTGAGTACCGCAAGTGGGTCGAAATGAACTACACGCAGCGCGCGTGACGAGGAGCGAAACGATGGCACGCAAGGGCATCATTCTGGCCGGCGGTTCCGGCACGCGTCTGTATCCGATCACGCATGCGGTGTCGAAGCAGCTGCTGCCAGTGTACGACAAGCCAATGATCTACTATCCGCTGTCGACGCTGATGATCGCGGGGATCCGCGATGTGCTGATCATCTCGACCCTACAGGACACGCCGCGCTTCGAGGCGATGCTCGGCGACGGTTCGCAGTGGGGCATGAACATCCAGTATGCAGTGCAGCCTTCGCCGGATGGCCTGGCGCAGGCTTTCATCATCGGCCGCGAGTTCGTCGGCAACGACCCGTCGACCCTGATCCTCGGCGACAATATATTCTATGGCCACGATTTGGTGAAGCAACTCGATCGCGCCAATACGCATGATATCGGGGCAACTGTGTTCGCGTATCACGTGCAAGATCCGGAGCGCTACGGCGTGGTCGAATTCGACAAGGCGTTTCGCGCGCTGTCGATCGAGGAAAAGCCGGCCCGGCCCCGTTCGAACTACGCGGTGACGGGGCTGTATTTCTATGACAACCGGGTTTGCGACATCGCGGCCGATATCAAGCCTTCGCCACGTGGCGAGCTGGAAATCACCGATGTGAATTCACGCTATCTCCAAAATGGACCTCTCAACGTCGAGATCATGGGCCGTGGTTATGCCTGGCTCGATACGGGGACGCACGATTCGCTGATTGAGGCAGCCAGCTTCATCGCGACGCTGCAGAAGCGCCAGGGGCTGGTGGTCGCCTGCCCTGAGGAGATCGCTTATCGCCGGCAGTGGATCGATGCCGAGCAACTGTCGAAGCTCGCGCAGTCACTGGCCAAGAACGGCTACGGTCAGTACCTCAAAAATCTTCTTACGGATCACGTGGCATGGCCATCCAGGTAACAACAACGACGCTTCCCGAAGTCAAGATTATCGAACCGAAGGTCTTCGGCGACGCCCGCGGCTACTTTTACGAAAGCTTCACTGCGCGCGAATTTGAGACCCAGGTCGAGGCTGGAGTCCAGTTCGTCCAGGACAATCATTCGCGCTCGTCGAAAGGCGTGCTGCGTGGGCTGCACTATCAGATCGAGCATGCTCAAGGCAAGCTGGTGCGCGTGGTCGAGGGTGCGGTATTCGATGTCGCCGTCGACATCCGCAAGCAGTCGCCGAATTTCAGCAAATGGGTCGGGGTCGTGCTGTCTGGCGAGAATCACCGGCAGCTCTGGGTGCCGCCCGGCTTTGCCCATGGCTTCGTGGTGCTGTCGGATGCCGCGCAGTTCCTCTACAAGACCACCGACTACTGGTTCCTAGGGTTCGAGAGCAGCATCATCTGGAACGATCCGGACATCGGCATCGACTGGCCGATCGACTTCGAGCCGCAATTGGCCGCCAAGGACGTGGCGGGCAAGCGGCTCAGCGAAGCCGAGGTCTATGCATGAAAATCGTCGTGACCGGTGCCAACGGACAGGTCGGCTGGGAACTGTCGCGGAGTCTGTCGGTTCTCGGGCAAATTTTTGCACTCGGTCGTGAGCAGGCGGATCTGACTCGCCCCGACATGCTCGCCGACGTGCTGGGCGAACTGAAACCCGACGTGGTGGTCAATGCCGCTGCCTATACCGCGGTCGATGCGGCCGAGACAGATGCCGAAGTGGCGAATACCGTCAATGCGGAAGCAGTTGGCGTGCTGGCAGAGGTGACGAAGCGCATTGACGGCCTGTTCGTGCATTACTCCACCGATTACGTGTTCGACGGTAGCAAGGCGTCGCCCTACCTCGAATCGGATCAGACGTGTCCGATCAACCTCTATGGCGTCAGCAAGCTCGACGGCGAGCGTGCGATTGCCGAAGCCGGCGACGACTGGTTGACGTTTCGTACCACCTGGGTATTCGCGGCACGCGGCAAGAACTTCCTGCGCACCGTGCTCAGGCTGGCGGCGCAGCGCCAGGAATTGAGCGTGGTGGCCGACCAGTTCGGTGCACCGACCTGGGCGCGCTCGATCGCGGACGGCACGGCGCAGGCGGTAGCGGCGGCCCTGCGCGAGCGCCGGGCAGGATCGTTCGAGTCCGGTATCTATCACATGACCGCCTCGGGCCGGACTTCTTGGCACGGCTTTGCAGAAGCCGTGTTCGCCGCGTGGCGCGCCATGCCTGACGCTGCGCCGCTGGCAGTGGAAAAAGTCCTACCGATCCCGACCAGCGCTTACCCAGTGCCAGCGAAGCGGCCGGCCAACTCGTCCCTCTCAAACGACGCGCTGAAGTCCCGCTTTGGCATCGAGCTGCCCGATTGGCAAGATGCCGTTCAGCTATGTGTCAGAGATCTACAGTCTCAATGAAACCAGAGAAGCAATGCTACTTCACACGATGTCGATAATCCGTATGTTTCTTGCCATACCGCGAAGTCTCGTCGGCTCGATCACGCATAACGCCTCGATCATCTGGCAGATGACGAAGCGGGAAGTCGTCGGGCGCTATCGAGGGTCGGTGCTTGGATTGGCCTGGTCGTTTTTCAATCCCTTGTTGATGCTCGCGGTGTATTCGTTCGTCTTCTCCTTCGTGTTCAAGTCGCGTTGGGGGGCGGGCAGCGTCAATCAGGGGCGCGCGCAGTTTGCGATGATGCTGTTTGTCGGCATGACGATTCACGGCTTGTTCGCCGAATGCGTCAATCGTGCGCCGAACCTGATGCTGAACAATCCGAGCTACGTCAAAAAGATTGTTTTCCCACTGGAAATTTTACCGCTCGTTGCCTTGCTGTCAGCCTTCTTTCACACACTCGTGAGCCTGGTTGTGCTGCTGTGCGGCTTCGCCTTGTTCAAGCACTTCATTTTCGCGACGGTCTTGTACCTGCCGATCGTCTTGCCTCCCCTAATGCTGATGTCGCTGGGCGTCGCCTGGTTTCTCGCGGCGACCGGCGTCTTCGTGCGGGACGTGGGGCAGATCACCGGACTGTTCATGATGGTGCTGATGTTCCTGTCGCCGGTGTTCTATCCGGCCTCGGCCTTACCGGAAAAGTATCGATTTTGGCTCGAGCTGAATCCGCTGACCTTGTTCATTGAGCAGTCGCGCGCCGTCCTGCTCGATGGTCATGCGCCCGATTTCGGCGCGCTTAGTCTGGCTTTACTGGGCGGCATCGCGGTGGCTTGTGCCGGGTTCAAGTATTTTCAGGTGATGCGCAAGGGGTTTGCTGATGTCCTTTGAATCCTCCGCGATTTCCGTCGAGAACGTCAGCAAGCACTTCCGCGTGTTTGCCAGGCCGTCCGATTGGCTCAAGTCGGCCCTGCGTCATCGCCTGGGCAGGCTGGCACGGCGGCTGCCGGCGCGCTGGCTCGGCACAGCAGAAGGGCCGAGGGAGTTCCGCGCGCTGCAGCAGGTCTCGTTTCAGGTGCAAAAGGGCGAAACGATCGGCATCATCGGCCGCAATGGTTCCGGCAAATCGACACTGCTGCAGATCATTTGCGGAACGCTGACGCCGTCAGACGGACGAGTGTTGATCAAGGGCCGTATCGCCGCACTGCTCGAACTCGGCACCGGCTTCAACCCTGAGTTCACCGGGCGCGAGAACGTGTTCATGAATGCCACCCTGCTGGGATTGTCGAAGGCGCAGATCGAGGCGCGGCTCGCCGATATCCTGGCATTCGCGGATATCGGCGATTTCGTCGACCAGCCTGTCAAAACCTATTCGAGTGGCATGTACGTGCGGCTCGCCTTTTCGGTCATCGCCCACGTCGATGCGGACGTGTTGGTGATCGACGAAGCGCTGGCTGTCGGCGATGCGTTCTTCACGCAAAAATGCATGCGTTTTCTGCGCGCGTTCATGAAACGGGGAACCATCCTGTTCGTCAGCCACGATACGAACGCGGTGGTCAATCTTTGCACGCGAGTCGTCTGGCTCGACAAGGGGCAGGTGTGCGAAACCGGCCCCGCGAAGGACGTGTGCGATTCTTATCTCGCAGCCTTCTACGAAGAGCAGAATCGCGCATCGGGCCGAACTGGGCGGGCTGCCGAACGCAGCCAGGAGGTGTGCGCCATTTCCGAAGGAGATGTACGCGATCAGCGGGCTGAGCTCGTCAATGCATCGAAGCTGCGTAACGACATCGAGCTGTTCCAGTTCAGCCAGGACGCCAAGAATTTTGGACTCGGCGGTGCCGCTGTCGAATATGTTCGCATCGAGGATGGCGCGGGTGCGCCGCTGAACTGGGTCGTTGGCGGCGAGGTGGTATGTGTGCACGTCAGCGTCAGAGCGTTGCAGGAGATGGCGCGCGTGATCGTCGGCTTCATCGTGCGCGATCGGCTCGGACAGAATCTGTTCGGCGACAACACCTATCTAACGACGCTGCCGGAGCCGTTTGCGGTGGCGGCCGACGAATGCTTCACCGTGAAGTTCATGTTCAGGATGCCGATCCTGCCGCTCGGCGACTACTCGGTGAGCGTCGCGATCGCGGACGGCTCCCAGGCCGAGCACGTGATTCATCAATGGCTGCACGACGCTATACTGCTCAAGTCGCACTCAACCAGCGTGAGCACGGGCCTGATCGGCGTTCCAATGCATGAGATCACGCTCGAGCGGGACTTGTGCCTGGCTTCCATATGAAGAGGTGAGTGTGGCAAGGGTGATCGGGCGGAAGTTGGGCAGCATTCACATTTACGATTGGCCCAAACGCGCAGGCAAGCGATGCAAACACGAGATAGCTCTCGGCAAGCTTGTCATATCG
>JAYFSB010000019.1:8401-11232 GCA_040946865.1 Burkholderia sp. | reverse complement strand
GCCCGCCGATCATCTGAATGGCACCCAGGACGACCGACAACAAACCAGGACAACTTCGTTCATGATCGATTCGCTTCACAGGCTTGGCGACATCACGAATGCAGACACTTGATCAGCATTGCCTAAACGTCAGCATGTCGCATGCCGGACTTATGCAACAATGCTACTTTCAATGATATGACGAATATTTTCGATATCAAAAAGATGGAAGTTTGCGATGGAAGATTCGAGAGGAGGCGTGATCTGTCGAGCCGGTCGTGCGATTCCCGGGATCGCTCCACGGCGATATCCTCGTTGTTCCGTATTCACTCGCTTCTTCATTCGGAATTCGAAGCAAGGAGGTTTGCGTCTGACCGAAACGAGTGAGGTCGCGATGCGCGTATGCGGCATCGCGACAATGGAAATATCGGGAGGGGAGCGGGGCGGCGTATCGCGCCATGTCCTGCTCTGGAGGCGGCGGGCAGGCGCGATTCTGCTCGATTCAGGACCTGCACGCTCTTGCAGAGATGGTTCGAGCCGAGCGACAGGTCGCGCAGGGGGAGGAGGATGGGCTGGGTTCAGGCTTTCGCGGGCTGGATCAGGCCATTGCAGGTGGCCGCCTGAGGATCGCCGGCAGGCAGCTTGCCGCACACGCCCTCGAACTGCTTCACCACCGACTTCACTGCATCATCGTGACGGCCATCCTTGTTCCATTGCATGAGTTGCGTCACCACCTTGGTCAGGACACGCCGATTCGCGCCATAAAAGGCATTGCGTGTCTGCCCGACCTGGTTCAGCACGCTGCTGGCGATGCCCTCGATGCGCGTGCTGTCCTCGGGTGCCAGGCTCACCGCATTCGCGAGGTAGATCGCGCCCCAGCGCAGTCGCGTGGCCGAGCCGCTGGTGGTTTCGTAGGCTTTGCGATACCACTCGAGCGCGGCTACCTTGTCGCCACGCGACTTCGCATTTGTTGCGAGACCGGACATGAAGTAGTAGGGAGTCGCCGATCGCGGCAGCTCCGCTTTCAGTAACGCATCCGAATCGTCGTAGAGGCCTGCGTCCGTCAACGTGTCCGCGCCTTCGCTGACGACAGCCGCGCGCTCATAGGGATTGGTGGCCGCCTGCGTGGCGGCACTAAACTGCTTGCGCACCGTGTCAAGCAGGGACACGGGCAGCGGCGCGCCCTTCGGCGCGGCGAGCCGCGCCAGCGACACGCGCCCGCGCAGCGCGATGGTCCGGTCGATCGCCGACAGCGAGGGGTCGGTCGACAGGTGTACCAGCGCCGTGTCGTAAGCTTGGCTCAGTCGCGCGCGTTCAGCCACGTCTTTGCCGATCCAACGTACCACGTCCGCCGGCGTGGCAACCAGCACATCGGATTGTTCGCGGCTTAGGCGCGGGTCATTCAGCGCCGTCCGCAGCGCCGTCAGGCCCGCCGTCTTGTCGAGTTCGCCCTGCTGGGCCGGCTCGCCATTCGCAGCCGCGACGGCCGCCTTCAGCTCGAAACGCAGCGCCTCCTTCGGAGCATGGTTGGCACGCGCATGCGCGGACAGCGTCTGCAGCGTCTGTGCGATGCGTTCGCCAGGCACCGGCAGGTCGCCGTCGGTATCCCAGGAGTAATCGGCCAGCATGCGCCACTCGTCCGGCTTCAGGGCCGCGCCATTGCGCAGCGCGGCGGCCAGCGTCTGCTTGAAGGAATGCGTGGCATTCATGCCGAGCGACAGCGCCTGCATGTAGCGGTCAAGATCGGCCTCGCCCGGCAGGCGCGTGACTTCGGTGCCGTCGGGGCGGAACAGGATCATGGTCGGGTAGCCGCGCACCTTGAATCGCTCGCCAAGCTTCTGTGCGTTTGCCGCGTCGCCGTCCAGATAGACCGGCACGAAGAAGGACGAGCGATCCTTGAACACCTGCTGGCTGAACACGGTCGCCTTGACTTGGTTGCACGACGGGCACCAGACGGCACCCCAGTACAGCAGCAGCGGCTTGTTGCTGCGCTTGGCCTGGGCGAACGCGACACCGATGTCGCCCTGCTGCCAGGCGATGCCGGGCGGCAGGTGGGCCGCCGCCGGCACCGGCTGGGTGGCTGCGAACGAGGAAGAGAAACAAGCGCTCGCGGTAGCGAGCAGCAGGCCCATCGAGGCCTTCTTCATCAAGGTTTTCATGAGGAGATCCGACTGGTTGCGGCGCGGCGAGTGAGGCCCGGCGTTAATATTGGTCTGAGGTAGCGAGACACTGACGCAGAATCGTGCGGTGCACAAGCCCAAAAAACCGCTTTGCATTTCGTTTCGGCACGCATATCGATATTCCGCATTGGCCGCTACTACTAGATCGGTTGCGTATGCAATCGTCGTCATTGTTGAAAACAGCGAAATTTCGCTCTCGAGAATGTGCCTGAATTCCTCATATCAATATGCGGAAATATCGTTTGTGACGTGCCGGGCGCGTCGATAAAGTCTCTCCGGTCCTTGCCGGTGTGTCGTCGCCATGTCTTAGAAAAAATCTCGCGTGCCACATCCGCGATGGCTTTCGCCTGGCGACTCGTGATCCGGACGCGCGGCGAAGACGCGAATCAGAACGAGAACGGGCGGGCCCGGTGTCGTCACGAGCGGCACCGGGCTGGTCAGCAGAGGGTCGTTCGGCTGATAGACAACACCAACACCAACATGAACTCGCATAACAACATACCCCGCGCGATCGGGTGGGGCGCGGCTGCGCTCTGCCTGTCGATCTCGCTCGCCGGTGCCGCGCCGGCGCTGGCCCAAGAACCCGGCGGCGCGTCCGCGCCGGCGCTGGCCCAAGAACCCGGCGGCGCGTCCGCGCCGGCGCTGGCCCAAGAACCCGGCGGCGCGTCCGCG
>JAYFSB010000019.1:0-8301 GCA_040946865.1 Burkholderia sp. | reverse complement strand
CCGGCGGCCACGCCGGCGGCCAGTGCCAGTGCCAGTGCCAGTGCCGTTTCGGCGACCGACCTTGCGACGCCGTCATCCGCGGCACCCGTGCCAAAGGCCACCTCGCTGAAGGCCTTCGTGGTGACTGGATCGCGTATCCCGCGATCGGAGAAGGAGGGGAACACGTCGGTTACCGTCATCACCCGCAAGGACCTCGAAACCAGGGGCTATCGCAACGTCTACGACGCGCTGCAGTCGCAGGCACAGAATACCGGCTTCTCGCAGGGTGCCGACTACGGCAATACCTTCACGGCAGCCGCCAATGCCATCAATCTGCGCGGGCTCGGCACCAACCACACACTAGTACTGGTCGACGGCCGACGCATTGCGGACTACCCGATTGCCTACAACGGCGACGTCAACTTCGTAAATCTCGCCAACATCCCCTCCGAGATGATCGACCGCATCGAGATCCTGAACGGCGCGGCCTCGGCCGTCTACGGATCGGATGCAATCGCGGGAGTGGTCAACATCATCATGAAGAAGAACATCAATGGCATCGAGGTGAATGTCAAGGGCGGGCGCACCTGGGATGGCGGGGGTGGCAACGGCCGCCTGCAGGTGTCGGGCGGCAAGGAGTTCGGCGCGCTGAGCACGGTGTTCGGCCTCGAGATCAGCAAGACCAATTCGATCTGGTCGGGACAGCGCGATTTCATGTCCTCGACCTCGCTCAAAGGCGAGACGCCCACCACCATCTGGTCGCGGCAGAGGCTCGATACGGGCACCTACCTCGGCGGTGTCGGTGCCTGCGGCGCGCTGGGCGGCATCGGCGCGTTCGGCGGCGTCTCGGTCGTCAACACCGCCAAGGGCGCATATTGCGGCAGCAGCGGCACCTACCCGGCGTTCATGACCATCCAGACCAACAACGTCAGCGAAAACCTTTACGGTGGCGTCGAATACCAACTCAGCGAGCTGGTCACGCTATTCGGCTCGGTATCGATGGCCTGGAACCAGACCGAGAACAATACGAGCGGCCCGAGCTGGACCTCGGCAGCGGCTGGTACCGGCTACTTCTTCAACGATCTCACCCAGGCCAACGAAATCTGGACGCGGCATTTCTCGCCGCAGGAGATCGGCGGTGCCCCGGTCTGGAATAAGCGCTGGGACGATTTCGCGGGCAACGTGATCACGGGCCTGCGCGGTAAGCTGCCCGGCAGCAGCTGGAACTACGAGCTGACCTACAGCGCCTCGGACTACCAGAGCCGCGCGATGGTGCCGCGCCTGCGTGCCAGCATAGACAGCTATTTCCTCGGCCCGCAGCTCGGCACCGCGGCCGACGGCGCGCCGATCTACGCGCCCGACCCGGCCCGCTTCTCGACGCCGCTCCCGCCGGGCCAGTTCGGCTCGCTCTATGGCGAATCGGCGAGCCAGGACAACACCTGGACGCAGACCTTCAGTCTGGCCGCCAACGGCGATCTGTTCCACTTGCCTGCCGGCCCGGTGCGAGCCGCCGGCGTGCTCGAATACGGCCCGCAGGGTTTCAGCAATTCGGTCGACCCGGCGCTGAGCCAGGGCATCTACTACAACTCGGACGGCATCTACGGCGCGAGCGGCAACCGCAGGCGCTATGCGGCCGCGCTCGAACTGCACGTGCCGATCTTCAGCCAATTGAACGCCGATGTCGCAACGCGCTACGACGATTATTCATTCGCCGGCATGCGCAACCACAAGTTCACCTACAACCTCGGCCTCGAATACCGGCCGCTGCACGAGCTGCTGCTGCGCGGCAACTACGGCACGAGCTTTCGCGCGTCGGACATGAACTACATCTTTCAGAGCTCGATCAAGGGCTATTTCGAGTCGACCACCGACTATTTCCGTTGCAACCAGTCGGGCAAGTCGCTGGCTAACTGCGAATACGCGCACGTGGCACCGGGTTCGAACTTCGTGCAGATCGGCAATAAGCAGCTCAAGCCGGAAAACGGCAAGTCCTGGGGCGCGGGTTTCGTGCTCGCGCCCACGCCCGACATCGATCTGTCGGTCGACTACTACAACATCCGCATCGACAACCTGATCGCCACCATCGATTCCGACAACCTGCTGCGCACCGAGGCCGCCTGCCGCGAAGGGCACCTGAACGCAGCCTCGCCCGACTGCGTGGACGCGTTGGTGCGGGTGGTTCGCAATCCGCTGACGGCCGTGCTGAATCCCGGTGCGATCAACACCATCCTGATCAACCCGATCAACACGGCGATGGAGAAGACCGCCGGCTTAGACCTGAGCGGCAAGTGGAGTTTCCGCCTGAACGACACCGGCAATTTCCTGCTGGTCGCGAATTACACCAAGGTGCTGAGCCTGCGCTACCAGAAGTACGCCAAAGGCCCCGTACAGGACCTGCTGCATTCGCTGGCCAACCCGACAAGCAATCCGGAATGGCAGGATAAGCTGATGCTGAGCCTGACCTGGTCGATCCCGAAGTGGACCTCGACGGTGCAAGTCGAGCGTTATGGCAAGTCGCCCAATGCCGCGCAGACCGCCTACGTCACGCCAACCACGCTGGCCAATCTGAGCCTGTCCTACCAGTTTACGCGCGACACCTCGCTGACCTTCGTGATGAACAATGTGTTCAATACGATCAAGCACGACGATTCGGACGGCTGGCCGTATTACACGGTCGGTTACCACCTGCCTTACGGGCGCATGCTGTGGCTGGAGTTCAGCCATCGCTTCAGCTGAGCGGGGCAGGCAATAGCGAATTCAGGGAATAAGTGCCTAGTCAGATATTGTTCATGCAAGCCCGGGCGCGCTGCACTACGCTGCCGTCAGCGACCTTCCACCCGGGGCCTTTCTCTCGACCAGCGAGGAATCTGTCCAACACCCCGAAGCAGCGTGTAAAGCATCTCATCGTCGTGATGTTCGAGAATCGTTCGCTCGACACCATGCTCGGGCTGGCTCTATCTCGACGGCAAGCTGCCGCTCACGGGTGCTGCCGCCGGGCAGCTCGCCGTAGCGAACAGCCGGGTGCCGGATTCCGATCCGCAGAAAACCTTCGACAACGTCACCGATCAGATCTTCGGGCCGATGCCGGCCGCTGGCACCGATGCATAGCTTTGTGCTGAACTGCGAGAAACCACCGACACGAAGGACGCGTCGGTCGACGACGCATCGGCGGCGCGGCCTGAGCAGCAGCACGAAGGCGATCAGCTGTTGGTCGAAGCTGATCGCGGCGTGATCAGCAGCATCACGATCCAGGTGGCGAGGATCTGGTCCCAGACGATGATCGCGCGTGGCCGCCCATCACCGAGAGCGCGAAACCGGCGGCGATCAGCACGAACCAGCCGCTTTGTATCGTGGATTTCGTCAATCTCGTGCAGGCCGGGGCTGTCGTCGAGGTCGGGCGCGCCATTCGGCCAGCGCGCACGATAGCTGCACGATAGCGATTCTCGCGCGAACTCCGAACTCGGTGCCCCGTTCGATTCACCGGCCTCGGGCGCGGCGGGGATCAGCGGCAGGGCGGCCCGTCGTCCTCGGCCGACAGCGCCGGCCGCGCGTGAGGGTCATTGCTCGTCATGGAAATGGTCGAAGCTGTGCAGGGCCAGCGACAGCGGCGCGCCCTGGCCGTCGCGCCAGCGGATTTCGGGCATCTCGCCGGCGGCCAGCGCGCGGATCGTGCCGATCCGCGTGATCAGCACGCCGGCCGTCTCGCCGGCGGCCAGCACGGCCGAGTGCGCTCTGGCCGGCGCCGTGAAGCAAAGTTCGTAGTCGTCGCCGCCGGCCAGCGTGCAGGTGCGCTGCAGCTCGGGCGCGAGCGTGGCCAGTCCCACCGAGCGCGGCACCGCGTCGATGTTGATCTCGGCGGCCACCCGTGAGCGCGCGAGGATGTGGCGTAGGTCGCCCGCCAGCCCGTCGGAGAGATCCAGCGCGGCATGCGCCACGCCGGCCAGCGCGAGGCCGAGCACGATACGCGGCTCGGGCCATTCAAAGGCGCGGCGAAATGCCGCAGCCTCGGCTTCGCCGGCCGTCCATTCGCCGCGCGCCACGCCGAGCCCGGCCCGCGCATCGCCGAGCGTGCCCGAGACCCAGACTTCGTCGCCGTCGCGCGCCGCGTCGCGGCGCAGCGCGCGACCGGGGTCGACGTCGCCGAACACAGTCACGCAGAGATTGAGCGGCCCGCTGGTGGTATCGCCGCCGATCAGCTCGCAGCCGTGCCGATCGGCGATCGCAAACAAACCGTCGGCGAACGCGTCGAGCCAGTCGGCGTCGGCGCGCGGTAGCGCGAAGGCGAGCGTGAAGGCGAGCGGCTGGGCACCCATCGCGGCGAGGTCTGAGAGGTTAACAGCCAGCGTCTTGTGGGCGAGTGCGCGCGGCGGCACCTCGGGGAAGAAGTGGCGGCCTTCCACTAGCATATCCGTCGAAATCGCCAGCATCGTGCCGGGTTTTTGTGCTAACAGGGCGCAATCGTCGCCGATGCCGAGAACAGTGCGCGCGCTGGACCGCTGCGCGCGGCGCGCGAAATAACGGTCGATCAGGGAGAATTCGGACAAGGGGGATGCGGCCACGGCGAACGGTTCCGGAGAGCAGATGAAAGGTGGATATTTATAGGGCGGCGGCTCGGCGTTACGCGCATTCCGGTTGCGGCAGTTGTCACCGGAATCAAAAAATTTGGCGGGGGATTGGCGCTACAATGTGAGCTAAACAGGTATTCTAATCCTGCCTTTCTCGACTCATGTCCACCAAGTCCTTCCCCCTAAAGCCGATCTGCGCGCCGCCTCCCTCGATTACCACGAATTTCCGACGCCGGGCAAGATCGCCGCCCGGCCGACCAAGCAGATGATCAACCAGCGCGATCTCGCTGGCCTACTCGCCGGGCGTGACCTTCGCCTGGGAGGAGATCGTTGAGAACCCGCTGAACGCCGCGCGCTTCACCTCGCGCAGCAACCTGGTGGGCGTGGTCACCAACGGCACCGCCGTGTTAGGCCTCGGCAACATCGGCCCGCTCGCCTCGAAGCCGATGATGGAAGGCAAGGCCGCGCTCTTCAAGAAGTGCGTCGACATCGACGTGTTCGACATCGAGCTGAACGAGTCGGACTCGCACAAGCTGGTCGACGTGATCGCCGCAAGCGCATGAAGATCCCGGTGTTCCATGGCGACCAGCACGGTACCGCGATCGTGGTGGGGCGGCCGTCAGTAAACGGCCTGCAGGTGGTCGGGCAAGAACATCAAGCAAGAAGAAGGGTCATCAAGCTGGTCGCCGCGGGTGCCGGCGCGGCGGCGCTGGCCTGCCTCTGGACCTGCTGGTCGACACCGGCTTGCCGGCTCGAGAACATCTATGTCACCGACCTGGCGGGCGTGGTCTACAAGGGCCGCACCGAGCTGATGGATCCGGACAAAGGAGCGTTTCGCGCGCGAGACCGAGGCGCACACGCTGGCCGAAGTGACCGATGGCGCGGACATCTTCCTGGGCCTGTCGGCCGCCGGCGAGATATAGTCAAGGGCATGGCCGAGAGCCCGCTGATCCTCGCGACGGGCCGCACCTACTCCTGAACCAGGTCAACAACGTCCTCTGCTTTCCGTTCATCTTCCGCGACGCGCTCGACGTCGGCGCGACCACCATCACGCGCGAGATGGAAATCGCCGCCGTGAACGCGATCGCCGAACTGATCCAGCAGGAAGCAAAGCGATATCGTGGCGACCGCCTACGGCATCGAGAACATCTTTTTCGGCCCCGAATCCTGATCCCGAAGCCCTTCGATCCGCGCCTGATCGTCAAGGTCGCGTCGGAGGGTGGTCAAGGCGGCGATAGAAGGCGACGTGGCGACGCGCGTCCAATCGATGACATGGACGACCTACGTCCAGCATCTGCAGCAGTTCGTCTACCACAGCGGCAACACCATGAAGCCGGTGTTCTAGGTGGCGCGCAGCGCTCCGGTCGAGAAGAAGCGCGTGCTGCGCGCAGTGCAGATCCTGATCGACAGGAACGTCGCCAAGTTAATTCTGATTAGCCGCCCGAACGTGATCGAGAACCACACGCGCGCAATCGCGGAGCGAAACGGATCGTCTGCGGCGGGCCGCTACACGGATCGTCTGCGGCGGGCCGCTACGTCAGATCGACAACTGTTACTACTCCGACGACCACTACGCCAGTTTTAAATGTATTGTTGCATGATTTCGGGATGATAAGCATGAGCGACACCATCATGAGCGACACCATCTACGCGCACGACACGTCGGCTGCGGCGGACCTGTTTGCAGCCGGCGACGGCAACCTGTTCCAACGTGTGATGCAGCTGCGCGCGGTCGCCCAGGGCGATGCCGCGCCGGAGGCGGCACCTTTGCGGCCGGACTACCCGGAGCTTTCATCAACCGAGGAGCCTATGAGTCTTTTCGCGACCGTGCAACCCAATCTCGTGCAGTCAATCCGTGCCTTCCGCGTTCAGGATCTCGCGGACGAGGCGGCCCGGCTTGGCCAGCATTTCCTGTTCGCCTATTGCGGTGCCGCGCAGTCGAAGCAGGAAGTGCTGGAAACGATCGCGACCTCGTTCCTGTTCTCGAAGCATTTCGGCAAGAACTACGACGCGCTGTACGACAGCCTGACCGACCTGGTCCACAAGGCTGGCGAGCAGCCGGGCTTCGTGATCGTGCTCGAGGCGCTGCCGATCACGCAGAAGTTCGACAAGGAAGGCCGCGAGACCCTGCTCGACGTGTTCCGCGAGGCCGCCGAGTTCTGGGCTGAGCGCAATATCGCGTTTCGCGTGTTCTATTCGTTCGCCTGAGCGAGCGGATCGAGCGCGACAGACGCGGCGGTGGCCGGCACCGATGTCCCAGTGCCGTCCCGGCCAGTTGTGAGAAAGCCCGCCGCGCACGGGCTTTTTTGCATCCGCCGATTGTAAGCGATCGGTGAACCCGCCCCTTGCGGGTAAGCGACTCGGTATGGCTGTCGTAGACGCCAGCAAAAATCGACGCCAAAATGGTGTCCATAATTTTCGAAGTGATGGACACCACTTTGGTAGACACAGAAAAGCCTGGTAGTCGCAAAGAACGCCCGAACCATAGTCCTGAGTTCTGGCATCGCATCGCAATCGTCGCGTGCGAGCTAGGTATTTCAGTCGCCAAACTGGCCCGCGAGCATGATCTGAATGCGAATCTGGCGTTCACCTGGCGGCACCGGTCTCGTGCCGAGCAAAGGGCGTCAGAGGCAACGCTGCTGCCAGTGACGGTCGTGAGCGATATGGAGGCGGTCATCGCAGCGCCACCAATCAAACCGGAGATCGCGAAACCGGCCATACCCGTTGGCACGATTGAAGTCCGGATCGAACGAGTGGTGGTCAAGGCCGATGGCGTTGCCGACCCCGATATGCTGCGAACCGTATTGCAGAGTCTGCGATCATGATCTTTTTGCCTACCGATACACGTATCTAGCTTGCGGCGGGCGTCACCGATAGGCGTTTCGGATTCCAGGGACTGGCTGCGAAGTATAGACAGCGCTCGAAGAAAATCCGCTGGGGGCCACCTATTCATTTTCCGTGGGTGCTGCGCGGCGATCTCGTCAAGATGCTGTGGGCCACTGATGACGGGTTCTGGCTGCTTGCAAAGCGATGGGAGCGAGGTCGGTTTGTCTGGCCGCAGGCCGACGGTCGCAAGATCCATCTGACGAGCGCTCAGCTGTCGATGTTGCTCGAGGGCATCGATTGGCGACAGCCTCGACGCACCCTCGCGCTGGCGAGGTTGTAACCCGCGCGCAAGGCTTATAAATACGCGACGTATGTCCAATTATGTGCCACTTCCTGATACCGTTGCCGAGCTCCATGCCCTGGTGCTCGAGCAGCAGGCATCGACCGAAGAACAACAAGCCTCGTTCGAGAAAGTGGTGCAGGAGCTTGCGGCGCGTGATCAGGAGATAGAACGCCTGAAGGCGCTAATCGACAAGCTCAAACGCATGCACTTCGGTCGCAAGTCAGAGCAACTCGATCGCCAGATGGAGAACCTCGGCAAGCGACTCGGCAAGGCCGGTCCCCCATTCGCACGCGCGTGGGGCAAGATGATGAGCACGTGGAATTTGTGTGGATCACGTGAGATCGCGCCCACAATCAGCGATGTGGGTCAGGACGTATGCCAGGTAGGTGCGCGGATTGATGCCGTTGAGCTTGCACGTCCCGATCAGGCTGTACATTGCAGCAGCCCCGCTCGCCTCCGGTGGCGGAGCCAACGAAGATGCTTGCGTCCGAGCGCGACCCAGCGTAGGGCATTCTCGGCAAGCGCGTTGCTGATCTTGGCCCGGCCATCCTCGCAGTAGAACACGAGCGCTGCCCAGTGGTTCAACGA
>JAYFSB010000018.1:0-11391 GCA_040946865.1 Burkholderia sp. | reverse complement strand
TCAATCCGCGCGCCTATCTGGAATACGTCCTGACTCACATCGCTGATTACCTCATCACCCGCATCGACGGGCTGCTGTCCTGGAATGTCGCGGACAAGCTAAAATCGGCCGCCATTCCTCCGTCCACTACCTGATTGCCGACTAGATCCAGATAAATCGTGTCCACGATCGCTAATCGTGGGCGTGATCTCACGTGACCCGCACGAATTCCATATTCTCATCATCCTGCCTCACGCGCGTGCGAATGGGGGACCGGCCTTGCTGAGTCGCTTACACCTTCTGTCGGTTACTACGGGCGCAAAGTCAGAACGCTCATCGTGGTCGGGCCAAAGCCGCCCCAAGCCAGCCGCGAGCCAAGTACGCACAAAGTACGCACATCGCGAGCGCAGTTCGCCAAGTCTAGTGCTGGGAAGTGCACGGCACCGACGATGCCGATCATGCCGTCTGGGTCATTCAGCAGACGGCGTTGGCCGAAAGGATTGCCGCTGACGAGCAGCGCCCCGTTCTGCATGACGACAACGGCTCTACGCTGAAGGCTACGACGGTGCTGGCGATGCTTCACTGGTTCGGCATGAAGCCCTCGTATTCGCGTACGCACGTCAGCGACGACAACGCGTTTGTCGAATCCCTGTTCCGCACGGCCAAGTACCGTCCCGAGTTCCAGGCGCACCGCTTTGCAGACCTGGACGCCGCCAAGCAATGGGCGATGCGCTTCGTGCATTGGTACCACAACGAGTATCGGCACAGCGGCATCCGTTACGGCACGCCGGTGAAGACATCGCGATCCTCGTCGTTCGGCACGAGCTCTACCAGGCCGCTCGTGAGCGGCGTCTGGTGCGCTGGTCGGGCCAGACGCGCAACTGGACACCTACCGGTTCCGTCGCGCTCAATCCCGAGCGTGATGCCATCGTCAACGAGGTCGGAATCAGGGGTTATAAGCAGGCTCACGTTGCATGACAGGGGCGATAACTACCTTGACGCGCACCGCTCTCCTCACCCGCCTCCCTGTATAATCCCTCGTTCTACGGACGTCGTATAAAATATAATAGCTATTATCTCAGTAATAGCTATTATCTCAGCTTCCCAAGCTCACGGCGGAGTTATTGGCAATATTGGCAAAAGTGGTGTACGGCGGGCAGCCGGAATGTTGAGAAGGCGGTAGCGGTTTAGCTGAGAATGTTGCGTGTCAAAAGCACAATCAGCGAACCCGGCGGGAGCCGGGACCGACCACCATGAAAAAGTCTAGGCGGCCTCAAATCTGAAGTGCAGCGCCTACCGAGAAGTATTGTGTTACGATGGGAACCTACAAACACCTACCTGGGTTACCTACCTGGGTTACCTACCTGGGTTGTGAAGAGCGACCTACCTGGGTTGTGAAGAGCGCACGATGATCCAGCTGAGCCTTGAGCAGGGATGCAAGCAGCGTGCAATTGTTCGCTGGCAGCTATCGTGCGCCGCTCGCCCAGCAGCGCGCCAGTTGCCTGGTAGCGGCCCGGCGCAACAAATCCGCTCGTCTAGGCCCCGCAGGGATCGCTGTGGGCGACGATCAAGCGATTGCTGCGTGGAGCGGCACTTTCTCGAACAGATCGCGGGCATACTGAGAAACATGAACCCCGATGAGCCGACCCTGCTGGCCAGTCACGGAAACCATTTACACCGCGTTGTACGCCCTGCCGCGCGGCCAGTTGCGAACGGAACTGATCGTCTGTTTGCGACAGGCCCGCAAGCGCAGGCTGTCTTTGGGTGCGGGGTGAAGACAGCCGTGGCAGCATCCCGCACAGGGTTAGTATCTACGATCGTCCGGCTGAGATCGACGAGCGGATCGTGCCCGGGCACTGGGAAGGCGACCTGATCAAGGGCGCGCGCCATGCGTCTTCGGTCGCGACGCTGGTCGAGCGTACCTCGCTGATTGGCACCCTGGGCAAGATGGAGAACGCCACTGCCGCCGCCGTCACTTCGTTCGGTATGATCCTGAACCGAATCGACGCCCAGTACCGTCTTTCCATGGCATATGATCAGGGACGGGAGATGGCCAAGCATGAGCAGCTCTGCGAGACCACCGGCATCAAGGTCTACTATCGCTGATTCGCATAGCCCTTGGCAGCGCGGGCGCAACGAGAACACCAACGGGCTGCTGCGCCAGGACATGCCCAAGGGTACGGATCTGTCCGTGTTCTCCCAAGCCGAGCTTGACGACATCGCCTGGCAGATGAACACCCGCCCGCGCAAGAGCTTGGGCTGGAAGTGTTCGGTCGGCCTTGTTCATACCCGAATCGTTCGATGTTCGTCAGCATCATCATGAAATCGTTGCCTTGGGGGATGTCCTTCGGGTGCGACCGGTTTTTGTTGCACTTCAACCTTGAAACTGCCAAGCTTCTGTCGTGATTTCGTGAAACAATCGGCTCGCTGGCCGCGCGACCAGGCCAGCGAAGGTACCAAGGCGCGCGGCGGCAACCAGGGCGCGGTCGTGTAGCGTGTCTTGGTGGCGCGTCGGGCCCCAGTCGGCGCGACTTGAGCGGTCAGCGCGATCTCGTCCTCGCGCGGCACGTGAAGGCGGTCACGATAACGGGTATCTGGACGGGGTGGATGGTGTTCCGCTGGTGCTGGTGTTCCGTGTTCCCGTGTTCCGCTGGCGCGCGGTGTTCCGCTGGCGCGTATAGCCGAACTTCGTCGCGTGCACGGCTGCGCATTGCCGGCTGCGGCGATCTCGGGCTTGGCGCGGCGCACCAACGGGTGGTTGAACTGGCCGGGCGAGCGCATCGCGCTGTCGGGGATCACACCATGGTGGGCCGAGACGAAGTCCATCAGCCCGAAGCTGAGCGTGGAGACGGCCGGCAGCGCGGCGATTTGGGCCCCCTGATCGAGCGCGCCGTGCGTCTCGATCAGCACGTCAGCCGGGATCGGGCGGGCGATACCGAGAGTTCGCCGCGGGTACCCTAGATGAAGTCGCAGGTCTCAGCGACATCGGCTGCGCTGGTGACATTTTGGAAGCGTAATGTAAGCAGGCGTGCGCGGCGCGATGCGCACGTCGGCGCGGCCGACCGCGGTGCCGTCTTCGCAGTCGAGCGTGACGTCGAACACCGGGCCCAGCTCGACCTGCAGCGCGAGCGACTGACGCGTCAGCGACTGACGCGTCAGCTTTTCGCTGCCTACGTAGTGATCGCAGCAGGGCAGGATCGCGGGCGGCGTGGTTACGCGTTGGATGGCAAGCATCGAAAAGAGGCGGTTTGAAGGTTGAAGTGCAACAGAAGCGCGGTTGCGCCCGAAGGACATCTCCCAAGGCAACGATTTCATGATGATGCTGACGAACATCGAACGATTCGGGCATGAACAGTTGGCCGGACACGTCCAGTCCAGGTTCTTGCGCGTGCGGGCGTTCATCTGCCAGGCGATGTCGTCGAGCTCGGCCTGGGAGAACACGGCCAGATCCGTACCCTTGGGCATGTACTGGCGCAGCAGCCCGTTGGTGTTCTCGTTGCGCCCGCGCTTGCAAAAGGGCTATGCGGATCAGCGAAGTAGACCTTGATACTAGTGGTCTCGCAGAGCTGCTCATGCCTGGCCATCTCCCATCCCTGATCATAGGTCAGGGAAAGACGGCGCTGGGCATCGATGCAGTTCAGGATCATGCCGCACGAAGTGACGGCGGCAAAGACAGAGGCGTTCTCCATTTTGCCCAGGGTGACGAATAGCGAGGCGCGCTCGACCAGCGTCGCGACCGAAGACGCATGACGCGCGCGCCCTTGATCAGGTCGCCTTCCCAGTGCCCGGGCACGATCCGCTCGTCGATCTCAGCCGGACAATCGTGGATGCTGTGCCCCAGCGGTCTTTGCCCTGCGCCCGGGGCCGCCGGCGCTTGCGGGCCTGTCGCAGACAGGCGATCAGTTTCCGCTCACAGAGCTGGCCGCGCGGCAGGGCGTACAACGCGGTGTAAATGGTTTCGTGACTGGCCAGCAGGGTTGGCTTATTGGGGATCATGTTTCGCAGCATACCCGCGATCTGTTCGGGAGAGTGCTGCGCGCTCAACGCAGCAACCGCCCAACCGTCGCCCACAGCGGCCCCTGCGGGTCCAGTTGGGCGGATTTTTGCGCCGGGTCCTGCCAGACAACTTACGCGCTGCTGGGCGAGCGGCGCATGATAGCTGCCAGCGCGCAACGGACAGTCCGGCCTCTTCTTCGCGGCTGATCGAACTCGGCGCGCGATGCAAGCTATGGGCAATTGCTCGTAGCTTGCATCTCTGTTCAAGGCTCAGCTGAATCATCGTGCGCTCTTCACAACTCAGGTGTTTGTAGGTTCCCATCGCAACACAATACCTCTCGGTAGGTGTTGCACTTCAGATTTGTTGAGGCCGTCCTTCGAATTCCCTTAAAACCATCGCGTAAATTAGGAGAAAATAGCGGCCGCTGCGCACTACGGGGCGCGTGTCGCACGTCGGCCGCCTCCCTCGTCAACCGATATCCATAAAAGGTTTGAGACATGAACAAACTGTTGATCGCCAGCGCCATCGGCACCCTGCCCGTGATGCTTTTGAGCGTCGCCCCGCAAGCCTCTGCGCAGACCGCCGACACCACGGCCAAGGCCGCGCCCGCCAAGAAGGCAGTGGCCAAGCGCCCGGTGCCGAAGCGCCACCTGATCCCGCGCGGCAGGCGCACCCAGATGGCCGCGGCGGCCAAGGTTGATCCGACACCGGACGGCGCGGTCAAGTGGTCGTGCAAGGACGGCCTGTCCTACCAGCTGGCCGGCGACATGAAGCGCGATCAGATCGTCACGGCCCACTGGGCCAACAAGAACTACAAGCTGCCGCGCCAGGCCACCACGACCGACGCCGACGTGTTCTACGATCCGGCCAGCGGCCTGAAGCTGGTGGTGATCCCGACCAAGGGCATGCTGTTCAGCGACAAAGAAGATACGCGCCTGGCCGACGAATGCGTGACCGCTGAGATGGCCGCCAACGGCGCGTCGGCACCGACGCAGTCGAACGAACTGGCACCGAACGTCCAGAGGTAAGCCGCACCCGGCGGTACCCGACCCGCAACGAAACAGCAGGCCGGGCACGACAGAGGAATCCTGATGTCCACCCCGCAAACGAATCTCCGGCCCGAGCCGGACCCGGTACTGGTCGAGATCATCGACTACGTGCTGGGTTTCGAAATCGACAGCGAACTCGCGCTGAAAACGGCGCACCACTGCCTGCTCGATACGCTCGGTTGCGGACTCGAGGCCCTATCCTACCCGGCCTGCACTAAGCTGCTCGGGCCGCTGGTGCCCGGTACCGTAGTGCCCAACGGCGCGCGCGTGCCGGGCACCTCGTTCCAGCTCGATCCAGTCAAGGCCGCCTTCGACATCGGCGCGGCGATCCGCTGGCTCGATTTCAACGACACATGGCTGGCCGCCGAATGGGGCCACCCGTCCGACAATCTCGGCGGGATTCTGGCCACCGCCGACTGGCTGTCGCGTACGGCGATCGCCGCCGGCAAGCCGCCGCTGACGATGCTCGCGGTGCTGGTTGCGATGGTCAAGGCACACGAGATCCAGGGCTGCCTCGCGCTCGAGAACGCTTTCAACCGCGTCGGCCTCGACCACGTGCTGCTGGTCAAGGTCGCCTCTACCGCCGTGGTCGGGCAAGTTGCTCGGCCTGACCGGCGACGAGCTGATCAACGCGCTGTCGCTGGCCTTCGTCGACGGCCAGGCGCTGCGCACCTACCGCTACGTGCCCAACACGGGTTCGCACAAATCCTGGGCGGCCGGCGACGCCACCTCGCGCGCGGTGCGCCTGGCGCTGATCGCGCGCACCGGCGAGATGGGGCCTACCTACCCCTCGGCGCTGAGCGCGCCGACCTGGGGCTTCTACGACGTGCTGTTCGAGGGCAGGCCGTTCCGCTTTCAGCGCCCCTACGGCAGCTACGTGATGGAGAACGTGCTGTTCAAGATCGCGTTCCCCGCCGAATTCCATGCGCAGACGGCCGCCGAGGCCGCGATCCGCATCATCGACAAGACAGGGCCGCTGGCTAACCCGGCCGACCGCGACCACTGCATCCAGTACATGGTGGCGGTGCCGCTCTTGTTCGGACGGCTGACGGCCACCGACTACGAGGACGAGGTCGCCCGCGACCCGCGCATCGACGCGCTGCGCGCAAAGATCGCCTGCGTCGAGGATCCACGCAATTCACGCAGGACTATCGCGACCCGGACAAGCGCGCGATTGCCAACGCGCTGACGGTCGAATTCGACGACGGCACGGTACTCACCGAGGTTGTGGTCGACTACCGGTCGGGCATCGCCGCCGTCGCGCCGAGGGCATCCATCTTCTCGTCGAGAAATTCCGCGGCAACCTGGCGCGGCGTTTCCCAGCGAAGCAGCAAGAAGCGATTCTCGACGTGTCGCTCGATCCGGCAAGGCTCGCCGCCATGCCAGTCAATGAATACGTCAACTTGTATGGTATGTGATCTAGCCGTTAGATACAGGGGGCGGCCTCAAATCTGCAGTGCAACACCTACCGAGAGGTATTGTGTTGCGATGGGAACCTACAAACACCTGAGTTGTGAAGAGTGCATGATGATCCAGCTGAGCCTTGAGCAGGGATGCAAGCTACGGGCAATTGCCCGTAGCTTGCATCGCGCGCCGAGTTCGATCAGTCGCGAAGAAGGGGTCGGACTGTCCGTTGCTCGCTGGCGGCCCCGAGCGCGGGGCGAAGATCGCCAGGGCAGCATCCCGAACAGGGTCAGCATCCACGCTCGTTCGGCTGAGCTCGGCGAGCGGATCGTGCCGGGGCACTGGGAAGGCGACCTGATCAAGGGCGCGCATAATGCGTCTTCGGTCGCGACGCTGGTCGAGCGCACCTCGCTGCACGTCACCCTCGGCAAGATGGAGAATACCACTGCCGACGCCGCCGTCACTTCGTTCGGCATGATCCTGAACCGCATCGACACCCAGCGCCGTCTTTCCATGACCTATGATCAGGGACGGGAGATGGCCAGGCATGAGCAGCTCTGCGAGACCACCGGCATCAAGGTCTACTTCACTGATCCGCATAGCCCTTGACAACACGGGTGCAACGAGAACACCAACGGGCTGCTGCGCCAGTACATGCCCAAGGGTACGGATCTGGCCGTGTTCTCCCAGGCCAAGCTCGACGACATCGCCTGGCAGATGAGCGCCCGCCCGCGCAAGAGCTTGAGCTGGAAGTGTCCCGCCGAACTGTTCATACCCGAATCGTTCGATGTTCGTCAGCATCGTCATGACATCGTTGCCTTGGGGATGCCCTTCGGGCGCAACCGGCTTCTGTTGCACTTCACAACCTTGAAACCGCCAGACATCTTTCCTCGCCTCAACCCAGGAAAACACCATGGCCCACAATTTCCACAAAATCCTCAAGGAATTCGACAGCGGTTCCGGAAAAGGCAAGTTTTATTCGCTGCCCCAGCTCGGCAAGGAACTGAAGACCAAGATCGAACGTCTGCCAGTGTCGATCCGTCTGGTGCTCGAATCGGTGCTGCGCAACTACGACGGCAAGAAGATCACCGAGGAGCACATTGAGCAGCTGGCGAACTGGAAGCCCGACGTCAAGCGCGTCGACGAGATCCCGTTCGTGGTCGCGCGCGTCGTGCTGCAGGATTTCACGGGCGTGCCGCTGCTTGCCGACATCGCGGCCATGCGCGGTGTGGCGCAGCGCGTCGGCCAGGATCCGAAGAAGATCGAACCGCTGGTCCCGGTCGATCTGGTAGTCGATCATTCGGTGCAGATCGATTACTTCCGCCAGAAGAACGCACTCGACCTGAACATGAAGCTGGAATTCCAGCGCAACAACGAGCGCTACCAGTTCATGAAGTGGGGCATGCAGGCTTTCGACACCTTCGGCGTGGTGCCCCCGGGCATTGGCATCGTCCACCAGGTCAACCTCGAGTACCTGGCGCGCGGCGTGCACAAGAAGGCTGAAGGCGCGGACACGGTGTATTATCCCGACACGCTGGTCGGCACCGACAGCCACACCACTATGATCAACGGCATCGGCGTGGTGGGCTGGGGTGTGGGTGGCATCGAGGCGGAAGCCGGCATGCTTGGCCAGCCGGTGTACTTCCTCACGCCTGACGTGGTCGGCGTCGAGCTGAAGGGCAAGCTGCGCGAAGGCGTGATGGCCACCGACCTGGTGCTGACCATCACGGAAATGCTGCGCAAGGAGAAAGTGGTGGGCAAGTTCGTCGAGTTCTTTGGCGAAGGCACCTCCTCGCTGTCGCTGCCGGATCGTGCCACGATCGGCAACATGGCACCCGAGTACGGCGCGACCATGGGCTTCTTCCCGGTCGACGAGAAGACCATCGAGTACTTCGAGGGCACTGGTCGCACCAAGGCCGAGATCGCCGCCTTCGAGAACTACTTCAAGGCCCAGAAGCTGTTCGGCGTGCCCAAGGCCGGCGAGATCGACTACACCAAGTCGCTCATGCTCGACCTGTCGACCGTCGCGCCCTCGCTGGCCGGCCCGAAGCGTCCGCAGGACCGTATCGAAATCACCCACGTCAAGTCGACCTTCGCCGATCTATTCTGGAAGCCGGTCACCCAAAGCGGCTTCAACAAGAAGGCCGAGGACCTGGCGGCGCAGTACACCACCAGCAACGGCGTGAACGTGAAGAACGGCGACATCCTGATCGCCGCGATTACCTCCTGCACCAATACCTCGAACCCGAGTGTGCTGCTGGCCGCGGGCCTACTGGCCAATAAGGCGGTGGAAGCGGGCTTGACGGTCGCCCCACACATCAAGACCTCGCTGGCACCGGGATCGCGCATCGTCACCGAGTACCTGACTAAAACGGGCCTGCTGCCCTATCTGGGCAAGCTCGGTTTCGAACTGGCCGCCTACGGCTGTACGACCTGCATCGGCAACGCCGGCGACCTGACGCCTGAACTGAACGAAGCGATCATCAAGAACGACATCGTGGTGGCGGCCGTGCTGTCGGGCAACCGCAACTTCGAGGCGCGTATCCACCCGAACATCCGCGCCAACTTCCTGGCCTCGCCGCCGCTGGTGGTGGCCTACGCGATCGCCGGCACCATCACGCGCGACCTGATGACGGAACCGGTCGGCCAGGGCAAGGGCGGCCGCGACATCTACCTCGGCGACATCTGGCCGACCAGTGAGGAAATCCAGTCGCTGCTGAAGTACGCGCTCGACCCGAAGGCCTTCAAATCGAACTACTCGACGCTAACCAAGAAAGGCGACCTGTGGAGCAAAATCGAGGGCGAGACGGGCCAGGTCTATGACTGGCCGAAGTCGACCTACATCGCCGAGCCGCCATTCTTCGGCAAGGACTTCTCGATGCAGCCGTCAGGCTCGATCACGCCGGTCAAGGGCGCGCGCGCACTCGGCGTGTTGGGTGACTCGGTGACCACCGACCACATCAGCCCGGCAGGCTCGATCAAGGAAGATTCGCCGGCTGGCCGCTGGCTGAAGGAGAACGGCGTGCAGAAGACCGACTTCAACAGCTACGGCTCACGTCGCGGTAACCATGACGTGATGATGCGCGGCACCTTCGCCAACGTGCGGATCAAGAACCTGATGATCCCGGCCAAGGCCGATGGCTCACGCGTCGAGGGCGGCCTGACGATCCATCAGCCGAGCGGCGAACAGCTGTCGATCTACGACGCGGCGATGAAGTACGTCGACGCCGGCATGCCGACCGTGATCTTCGCGGGCGAGGAATACGGCACAGGTTCGTCGCGCGACTGGGCCGCCAAGGGCACCCAGCTGCTCGGCGTGAAGGTCGTGGTGGCGTGCAGCTTCGAGCGAATCCATCGCTCGAACCTGGTCGGTATGGGCGTGCTGCCGCTGCAGTTCAAGGGCTCGGACAACGTCCAGTCGCTCGGTATTACTGGCGAGGAAATCTACGATGTGGAAGACCTCGACGACGACTTCAAGCCGCAGCAGGAAGTCACCCTGGTGATCCACTACAAGAACGGCGAGACCAAGCGTGTGCCGGTGCTGCTGCGCGTGGACACGCCGATCGAGGTGGACTACTACAAGCACGGCGGGATCCTGCCCTTCGTGCTGCGCTCGCTGCTGGCCGCCTGAGCACGCAGTTTTACAGGTCCCTGCTCAGGGCGCGAGCCGGTTCGAGTTCGAAGCGCCCGCGCGGCGGTGCCTCGCTTGCCGGGCATGATGCGCCGCCCACCGCCTACTTTCTACCCCGCTCCGACGGAACCGGCGTACCCTACCCGAGTGATACGCGAAGGGCGCGAACAGCCTCAGGCTACTGGTCAGGCTGGCGGCGGCCGAGAAAGCCCGTGCCGAGCCCAAGCGCCGGTGGCTTGCCGGATCAGGCGTGCGGTGGCGATGATGCCGCTCGCCATCAGAGCTTTCAGGTTTGGCGACTGGAAGAAGCCAAAACTGAACCATCTCGGGAATGTAGGAGACTTCGGATCTTGGCTATGACAGGAGATTTGGAGTATGAAAAACGAAAGCAAGGCAAGGAAGCCCCCGCGGGACGCGATATTCAGATGAGATCCGGGAGGGCGATCCGCTCGATTGCCTCGAAGATAGGGATGTCGCGTGAGACGCTTCGTAACTGGATCATTCAGGCTGAGCGTGATCGTGGCCATCGATCGAGGGCGACGACTTCCGAGTTGGCGCGCCTGAAGGAACTGGGTAAATGATCGATGAACTCGCTCTTACGGATTTGACGGCAGCGAGGTACACCTGGCATTTTCATGCGAGCAGGAGATGTCATGGATTGGGATGCCCATGTCGAGGCGGCGGACCTTGCAGGCGTAAGTTGTCGTCGTACGCGAGGGAGCACGGGCTTGCCGTGCAGGCTTTGTATCAGGCGCGCCGGCGAATGCGAGACGAAGAGGGCGCGCAAGCGTGCGGAGCCGAGCCTAGAACCGGCCTTGCCGTTCGTGGAAGTCAAAGTGGGCACGGCGTCGGCCGCGGCGACCACGACGCCAGGAACGCGGGTGTGGGCGTATCTGCCCAACGGGGTGATGCCGTCGGAGCGGCTCTGCACGCGAGCGCAGACGTCGAGCTGCTGGTCGCGTTGGGGAGGACGGCACGTTCCGCTTTGACGAAGATCTGAAGGTGTACCTGCATCGCGACGCCGTTGACTTTCACAAGAGCATCAACGGCCTGTCAGTGCTGGTAGAGCAGTCGATGAAGCTCGACTCGTTCGGTCGGGCGGTGTACGGGGTCAGGAACCGAATGGCCTATCGGATCAAGCTGCTGCTGTATTAGGCAGCATTCACATTTATGACTGGCCCAAACGCGCAGGCAAGCGATGCAAACACGAGATAGCTCTCGGCAAGCTTGCCATATCGAGTGGAGACGCAGCGCAAATGCTTAAGGCAATGCTGATCAAGTGTCTGCATTCGTGATGTCGTCAAGCCTGCGAAGCGAATCGATCATGAACG
>JAYFSB010000017.1:0-11602 GCA_040946865.1 Burkholderia sp. | reverse complement strand
CGACAACAAACCAGGACAACTTCGTTCATGATCGATTCGCTTTGCAGGCTTGACGACATCACGAATGCAGACACTTGTTCAGCATTGCTTTAACCATTTTGTAGGGCATACAATCTGCCCCATTTTACCCATTCGTCTTCTAACGACCCAAATCCGGCGCCCTGGCGCTTAAGTGCCGCGCACAGTCATGTCAGCAATAGAAATCTGCAACGTCAAGAAGCGCTATGCCTCGCTTCAGGCGCTCAATGGCGTCAGCCTGTCCGTCGAGGAAGGCGAGTTCTTCGGCCTGCTCGGGCCGAACGGTTCCGGCAAGACCACGCTCATCAGCATCCTCGCCGGGCTTGCCCGCGCCGACGAAGGCAGCATCTCGGTGCGCGGGCACGACGTGGTGAGCGACTTCCGCGGCGCGCGGCGCGCGCTCGGGGTGGTGCCGCAGGAGCTGGTGTTCGATCCGTTCTTCTCGGTACGCGAGACGCTGCGCATCCAGTCTGGCTATTTCGGCCTGCGCCGTAACGATGACTGGATCGACGAGGTGATGGCCAACCTCGACCTAACCGAGAAGGCCGATGCCAACATGCGCGCGCTGTCGGGCGGCATGAAGCGCCGCGTGCTGGTCGCGCAGGCGCTGGTGCACTGCCCGCCGGTGATTGTGCTCGATGAGCCGACGGCCGGTGTCGATATGGAACTGCGCCAGACGCTCTGGAAGTTCATCTCGCGCCTGAACCGCGAAGGCCACACCATCGTGCTGACCACCCACTATCTCGAGGAAGCCGAGTCGCTCTGCGATCGCATCGCGATGCTGCGGCGCGGCGAAGTGGTGGCGCTCGATCGCACTGACGCGCTGCTGCGCCGCTTCGCCGAGCTGCAGCTCTACCTGCGCCTATCGCAGGGCGAGCTGCCGGCCGAGCTGCGGCCGCTGGCCAGCGAGCCGGTGCCGTCCGGCGCGCGCGAGCACCTGCTGCGCCTGACCAGTTACGATGAGGTGGAGCGGATTCTCTCGGCCTGCCGCACGGCAGGCTGTGCATTCGACGAGATCGAGATGCGCAAGGCCGACCTCGAGGACGTGTTCGTCCAGGTGATGAAAGGGGCAGACGTGATCGATGGTCTGGCATGAGCGGTTTTCGCACGCTGTTCTATAAGGAACTCTTGCGGTTTTGGAAGGTGTCGTTCCAGACCGTGCTCGCGCCGGTGGTGACCGCGCTGCTATATCTGACGATCTTCGGCCACGCGCTGTCGGGCCACGTCAACGTGTACCCCGGTGTGAAATACGTGAGCTTCCTGGTACCAGGCCTGGTGATGATGAGCGTGCTGCAGAACGCCTTCGCCAACAACTCCTCATCGCTGATCCAGTCGAAAATCACCGGCAACCTAGTGTTTATGCTGCTGCCACCGCTGTCCTACGCCGAGATCTTCTCGGCCTACGTGCTGGCCGCCGTGGTACGCGGGCTGGCGGTCGGACTTGGGGTATTCGTGGTGATCATCTGGTTCATCCCGGTCGGCTTTGCCGCGCCGCTGTTCATCGTGCTGTTCGCGCTGTTCGGCTCGGCCATCCTCGGCACGCTCGGCCTAATCGCCGGGATCTGGGCCGAGAAGTTCGACCAGCTCGCCGCCTTCCAGAACCTCCTGATCATGCCGCTGACTTTCCTGGCCGGCGTGTTCTATTCGACCCGCTCGCTGCCGCCCGTGTGGCGAGAGGTGTCGCGCCTCAATCTATTTTTCTACATGATCGACGGGTTCCGCTACGGCTTTTTCGGTGTCTCCGACATCGATCCGCTGCGGAGCTTGTCGATCGTCGCCGGTTTCTTCGTGCTGCTCGCGCTGGTCGCGATGCGGCTCCTAGCCACCGGCTACAAGCTGCGTCACTGATATCGACTGGAGCCTTTTCCATGTTGCCGACTCCCGAACAGGTCAAACAATACATCACGGGCGAGCTCGCCTGTACGCATCTGGAAGTCGAAGGCGACGGCCAGCATTTCTTCGCGACCATCGTATCGGCCGAATTCGAGGGCAAGCGGCCAATCCAGCGTCATCAGCTGGTCTACGCAGCGCTCGGCGACCGCATAAAGCAGGAAATTCACGCGCTCAGCATGAAGACGCTGACACCCGCCGAATGGCAGAACGCATAAAGAACGGACTAACTTCATGCAAGTTTCAGTAAACGAACGCGACGCGCCCGGCTGTCGACCATGCCGCCGGTCGGCACCTGGCTGGCGAGATCTAGGTGTCGCGCGCGAAGAACTCGGTCCTGCCGATTCTCTGCGCCAGCCTCCTGAGCGCCGAATCGCTGCGGCTCGACAAAACGTGCAGGACCTGCGCACCCTGCTGGGCTGGATGGGGCGTGGTGAGCGAGCCGGGCGCGCCCTACGAGCTCTGGTCAAAGACCATGCGCACCTCGATCCTGGTGCTGGGCCCGCTGGTGCCGCACTTCGGCTATATACCAAGGTGTCGCTGCCGGGCGGCTGCGCGATCGGCGCGCGCCCAGTCGACCAGCACATCAATGGCCTGCAGGCGATGAGCACCGTTCAGGGCGTCGAACGCCTGCACGGCGCGAGCCGCGCGGTGGTGGCGGCCGGCGGCGCGACGTCACGCTGCGCGTTAGGATGGACCGGTGGCCCGCTGCGGTGGTGATCCGTACCTCAGAATACCCGGTCTTCCCGACCAACATGCAGGCGCAGCAGTTCATGACGCTGAACGCGGTGGCCGCGGGCAGCGTGCATGTGGTCGAGACCATCTTCGAGAACCACTTCATGCACGTGAAGTAGCTTAACCGGCTCGGCGCGGCTGTCGGGCACCGCGGTGATGGCTACGACCTGCGCACCTCAGCCAGCCTCGTGGTCGCGAACCTGTGCGCCGACGGCGAGACCGTCATCGACCGTATTTACCATCTCGATCGTGCCTATGATCAGCTTGGAAGCCAAGCTGAACGCCGTAGGTGCCGACGTGCGCCATCTCACCAGGAGTCCCGCATGACCGCATCCCTGACCCTCGCGCTCTCGAAAGGGCGTATCTTCGAGGAAACCGTGCCGTTGCTGGCGGCCGCGGGCATCCGGGTCGCCGAGAATCCGGAATCGTCGCGCAAGCTGATCCTGCCGACCAACGACCCGAACGTGCGCGTTATCATCGTGCGCGCCACCGACGTGCCCACCTATGTCGAATACGGCGCGGCCGATTTCGGCGTGGCCGGCAAGGACGTGCTGATCGAGCATGGCGGCGGCGGACTCTACCAGCCGATTGACCTCGGCATCGCGCGCTGCCGGATGTCGGTGGCGGTGCAGGCCGGCTTCGACTACGCCAACGCGGTGCGCCAGGGCGCGCGGCTGCGGGTGGCCACTAAGTACGTGGCCACTGCGCGCGAGCATTTCGCCGCCAAGGGTGTGCACGTCGACCTAATCAAGCTGTACGGCTCGATGGAGCTGGCACCGCTGGTCAGCCTGGCCGACGCGATCGTCGACCTGGTCAGCTCGGGCAATACGCTCAAGGCGAACAATCTGGTCGAGGTGGAGGAGATCATGCCGATCTCCTCGCGCCTCGTCGTGAACCAGGCCTCCCTGAAGTTGAAGCGCGCCGCGCTTAAGCCGATCCTTGACGCGTTCGAACGCGTGTCGAAGCAGGGAGAGGTCTGACCGCCCCGGGGCCCCCAGCGTATCACCAGAACAGAAGCATCATGTCTATAAAGATTCGCAAACTCGATTCCAGCCGCGAGGGTTTCGCGGCCGACCTGCGTGCGGTGCTCGCGTTCGAGGCGAGCGAGGACGACACGATCGAGCGCTCGGTCGCGGCCATCCTGGCCGACGTCAAGGTGCGCGGCGACGCGGCTGTGATCGAATACACGAACCGCTTCGACCGCCTGCAGGCCGCGAGCGTGGCCGCGCTGGAGCTGCGCCAGGGCACGCTGGAAGCGGCGCTGGAAGAGCTCGAGCCCAAGCGCCGCGCGGCGCTCGAGGCCGCCGCCGCGCGTGTGCGCGGCTACCACGAGAAGCAGAAGCTCGAGTGCGGCAGCCATAGCTGGCAGTACACCGAATCGGATGGCACGGTGCTGGGCCAGAAGGTCACGCCGCTCGACCGCGTCGGCCTCTATGTGCCGGGCGGCAAGGCCGCCTATCCCTCCTCAGTGCTGATGAACGCGATTCCGGCGCGGGTCGCCGGGGTCGGCGAGATTGTGATGGTGGTGCCCACCCCCGACGGAGTGAGCAACGAGCTGGTGCTGGCCGCAGCCTACCTGGGCAGCGTCGACCGCGTGTTAACCATCGGCGGCGCGCAGGCGGTGGCCGCGCTCGCCTACGGCACCGAGACCGTGCCGGCGGTCGACAAGATCTGCGGCCCCGGCAATGCCTATGTCGCCTCGGCCAAGCGTCGCGTGTTCGGCACGGTCGGCATTGACATAATCGCCGGGCCTTCCGAGATCCTGGTGATCTGCGACGGCACCACCGATCCGCATTGGGTGGCGATGGACCTATTCTCACAGTCCGAGCACGACGAACTCGCGCAATCGATCCTGCTGTGCCCCGACGCGGCTTTCATCGAGCGCGTCGAGAAGGCGATCGACGAGCTGCTGCCGAGCATGCCGCGCGAGGCTGTGATCCGCGCCTCGCTGGAGGGACGCGGCGCGCTGGTCAAGATACGCGACATGGCCGAGGCCTGCCGGATCGCCAACGACATCGCGCCCGAGCATCTCGAGATCTCCGCGCTCGAGCCGCAGCAATGGGGCAAGCAGATCCGCCACGCCGGCGCGATCTTCCTCGGCCGCTACACCAGCGAGAGCCTCGGCGACTACTGCGCGGGCCCGAACCATGTGCTGCCGACTTCACGCACCGCGCGCTTCTCCTCGCCGCTGGGCGTCTACGACTTCATCAAGCGTTCCAGCCTGATCGAGGTCAGCGCCGAGGGCGCGCAGACGCTCGGCGAGATCGCTTCTGAGCTAGCCTATGGCGAAGGCCTGCAGGCGCACGCGCGCAGTGCCCAATACCGGATGCGCCGCCACGGCAACCGCTGAGGACCCCACGCGACGAGACTCGCAGCCCCCCACAGGGGCGGAGCCCGGCACCCGACCGGCGGCCCCGGCTGCAAGGAACGGCACCAAGCACGCCGTACACACCATGACGACGCCACAAGACATCATCCGTCCCGACGTGCTCGCGATGACGGGCTACCCGGTGCCCAACGCGACCGGCTTCGTGAAGCTTGACGCGATGGAAAACCCGTATCCGTTGCCGGCACCGCTGGCCGCCGGGCTCGGCGAACGGCTCGCGCAGGTCGCGCTGAACCGCTATCCGGCACCGCGCCCGCTCGCGCTGATCGACAAGCTGCGCGCGGCGATGGGGATTCCGGCCGAGCTCGAGGTGATGCTCGGCAACGGCTCAGACGAACTGATCAGCATCCTCTGCATCGCCTGCGCCAAGTCCGGCGCGAGTGTGCTGATGCCGGTGCCCGGTTTTGTGATGGTCGAGCAGTACGCGCGCTTCGCCGAACTCGATTTCGTCGGCGTACCACTGTACAATGATATGTCTCTAAATATCGAGGCGATGCTCGCGGCGATCACCGAGCGCCGCCCGGCGCTGATTCACCTGGCCTACCCAAACAATCCCACCGGCACGCTCTATGCCGACGAGGACGTAGGCCGTATCATCGCGGCCGCCGACACCAGCCTGGTGGTGATCGACGAGGCCTATCAGCCCTTCGCCGAGCGCAGCTGGCTCGCGCGCGTGCCCGAATTCGACAACGTGGTGGTGATGCGCACGGTCTCGAAGATGGGCCTGGCCGGGGTGCGGCTAGGTTATCTGGTCGGCGCGCCGGCCTGGCTGGCCGAATTCGACAAGGTGCGCCCACCCTACAACGTCAACGTGCTGACTCAGGCGGCCGTCGACTACCTGCTCGACCACCTCGACGTGCTTAACGCGCAGGCCGCCAAATTGCGCGCCGAGCGCGGGCGGCTGGCGCAGGCGCTGGCCGCGCTGCCGGGCGCGACAGTGTTTCCGAGCGCCGGCAATTTCCTGCTGGTGCGCGTGCCCGACGCGAGCACGCTGTTCGAGTCGTTATTGACAGAACGGGTCTTGATCAAAAACGTGAGTAAAATGTACCCATTGCTCGCGAATTGCGTGCGTTTGACCGTTGGTTCTCCTGGCGAGAACGACCTGCTGCTTGCCGCGCTGCGGCGGGTGCTGCACTGAACCGGGCCGACACGCCCGGCACCGTCCGGTTGGTGCCGGCACCATCTCGCCCCTTTTACCTCAGCCATTTCAAGGCATCACCATGCGTGTAGCGGAAGTCGTTCGCAATACCAGCGAAACGCAGATCCGCGTGAAGATCGATCTCGACGGTACGGGCCAGCAAAAGCTGGCCACCAGCGTGCCGTTCCTCGACCATATGCTCGACCAGATCGCGCGTCATGGTCTCATCGATCTCGACATCGAAGCGCATGGAGATACCCATATCGACGACCACCACACGGTGGAGGATGTCGGCATCACGCTCGGCCAGGCGGTCGCCAAGGCGATCGGCGAGCGCAAGGGGATCCGCCGCTACGGTCATTCCTACGTGCCGCTCGACGAGGCGCTGTCGCGCGTGGTGATCGACTTCTCTGGCCGTCCGGGCCTGGAATTCCACGTGCCGTTCGCGCGCGTGCGGATCGGCACCTTTGACGTGGACCTGTCGATCGAATTCTTTCGCGGCTTCGTGAACCACGCCGGCGTCACGCTGCATATCGACAATCTGCGCGGCATCAACGCGCACCACCAGCTTGAGACCGTATTCAAGGGCTTCGGCCGCGCGCTGCGCATGGCGATCGAGCTCGACAAGCGCGCCGCCGGCCAGATTCCGTCGACCAAGGGCAGCCTCTGATCGAACGCGCGTCCGGCGGGCCGCGAGTCGGCCGCCGCCGGCCCTTGTGCCTGTCAGGCTGCCATGCAGCCTGACCGATCGACCTGCTCAAATCGTTCATATCGCTGCTCGCACTGATCAACCCGCTCGGCGCGGTGCCGTTCTTCCTGAGCCTGACAGCCTCGTAGGGTGATGAGGATCGGTGCCCCCGCACGGGCGCGCATCGCGGGCGGTCTCGGTGTTCTCGTGATCGTCGTGACGACCCTGCTGGGCCAGCAGATCATCCGCTTCTTCGGGATCTCGATGGGCTCACTCGAGGTGGGCGGCGGCATCATCATGCTGCTAATGGCGATCAACATGCTGAACGCGCAGATGGGCAGCGCGCGCTCCACGCCCGAGGAGCGCGACGAAGCCGAGTCGAAGAACAGCGTCGCGGTGGTGCCGCTCGCGATTCCGCTCTTGACCGGCCCCGGCTCGATCAGCATGGTGATCATCTATTCGGCCAATGCAGCGCACTGGTACGACCGGCTGGACCTGATCGCGGGGCTCTGTTGCGTCGCGATGCGGCTCGCCGAGCCGATCGCGCACTGGATCGGTCGCACCCCATTAATATTGCGACGCGGCTGATGGGATTGATGTTGTCGGCGCTGGCGGTGGAGTTCATCGTCGACGGACTGAAGGCGTTACTGCCTGCACTGAAATGAAAACTTCGATTGCGATTGTGGATTATGGGATGAGCAACCTGCGTTCGGTGGCTCAGGCGCTGAGGAAGGCGGAGCCGGAAGCTGAGGTGGCGATCGTCGATTACCCCGAGCAGATCCGCGCGGCTGACCGCATGGTGCTGCCGGGCCAGGGCGCGATGCCCGACTGCATGCGCTGCCTGGGTGAGTCGAGGCTGCAGGAGGCGGTGATCAAGGCCTCGCGTAGCAAGCCACTCCTGGGCGTATGCGTGGGCGAGCAGATGCTGTTCGACTGGAGCGCCGAGGGCGATACGCCTGGCCTGGGCCTGCTGCCGGGCAAGGTGCTGCGCTTCGACCTAGAAGGCCGGGTACAGGACGACGGCTCGCGCTACAAGGTGCCGCAGATGGGCTGGAACCGCGTGCGCCAGACCCTTGTCCACCCCCTGTGGGACGGCGTGCCCGACGAAACCTTCTTCTACTTCGTACACAGTTACTATGTCGAGCCGGCCGAGCGAGCCCACGCGGCCGGCGAAACGCCCTACGGCGAGCCCTTCGTGTCGGCGGTGGCGCGCGACAATATCTTCGCGACCCAATTTCACCCGGAAAAAAGCGCCGAGGTCGGGCTGCGGCTGTACCGCAATTTCGCGCACTGGAAACCCTGAGCGTCGCACGGCTACGATGCCGGATGGGCCCCGAATGTCCGTGCTGCGGGACTCGCGCGCCAAAACCCTGAAAGACTTGTACTAAACTAGGCAGTGTTCACATTTACGATTGAACGAAACGCGCCGGCAAGCGATGCAAACACGAGATGGCTCTCGGCAAGCTTGTCATATCGAGTGGAGACGCGGCGAACATGCTTAATGCGATTGAAGAACCGTTCGGCCAAGTTGCGTGTACGGTAGAGCACACGGTTGTAGCGGCCTTTTGTCTGGCGATTTGAACGCGGGGGAATCACGACCTTTGCACGGGTGGCCCGATTCCGTTGCACGAAGTGGTCAGCATCGTAGCCCTTGTCTGCGATAACCGCTCCGGTGCGCAGATGCTAGACCAGTTGCGCCGCGCACGAGATGTCAGCGACCTGTCCTTCAGTGACGATCAGTCGCAACGGGCGACCCTTCGAATCCACCGCCAAATGCAGTGTGGTGCTCAGTCCGCCTCGGGAAGGTCCGAGCGCTTGTGGCCCGCTTTTTTAAGGCCCCGGCCGAATGCTGGTGCGCTCGCACGAGCGTCGAATCGATAAGGGTGTGCTCGATTTCCGTTTCGCCTGCCAAAACATTCGCCACCCGCGGCCAGACACCCTGGCTTCGCCAGCGCGAGACACGGATATATACCGTATGCCGCCATCGGCCGAATTCCGCGGGAAGATCACGCCATGGACTGCCGGTTCGGGCAATCCACCGCACCGCTTCGAGGAACCAGCGATGGTTGGATGCCGTTCGGCCACGGTCGCCTTCCTTGCCGAGCAGGATAGCTTGGACTTTATTCCATACTTCGTCGCTCAGTAACGTTCGTACCATACTGTCCCGTTACGCAAACCAAACAACAGGATATAAACACATTTTTTTAAATGAAAACAGACCCTAGCAAACGGCGCGGTGCCAGATTGGCCGGCAATGGCGCGTCACCCCTCCTTTTCCCAGATGACTTCCGATAGCTATGCTGCTGATTCCGGCCATCGATCTTAAAGACGGTCAATGTGTGCGCCTCAAACAGGGCGATATAGACCAGGCGACGATTTTCTCCGAGGACCCGGCGGCGATGGCCCGCAAATGGGTCGATCTCGGCGCGCGGCGCCTTCACCTGGTCGATCTGAACGGCGCGTTCGCGGGCAAGCCGAAGAACCTCGAGGCGATCGAGGCAATCCTCGAGGAGGTCGGCAACGAGATCCCAGTACAACTGGGCGGCGGCATCCGCAGCCTAGAGACCATCGAGAAGTACTTCGACGCGGGCCTTTCCTACGTGATCATCGGTACCGCCGCCGTGAAGGATCCAGGCTTCCTGCAAGATGCCTGCACCGCCTTCACCGGCAGCATCATCGTCGGCCTCGACGCGAAGGACGGCAAGGTCGCCACCGACGGCTGGAGCAAGCTGACCGGCCACGAGGTGATCGACCTGGCTCAGAATTTCGAGGGCTACGGCGTCGAATCGATCGTCTATACCGACATCGGCCGCGACGGCATGCTCCAGGGCATCAACGTCGAGGTGACCGTCAAGCTCGCGCAGTCGGTCGGCATTCCGGTGATCGCCAGCGGCGGCCTGTCGAATCTCAACGACATCGACCAGCTCTGCGAGGTGGAGGGCGAGGGGATCGAGGGCGTGATCTGCGGCCGCGCGATCTACTCCGGTGATCTCGACTTTTCGGTCGCGCAACGGCGCGCCGACGAACTGAACAGCGAACTTGACGACGCCTGATCGGCTCGCGGCGGATCACCCGCCCACGTCTTCGCCCGAGCCGCTTGCCGATGCGGGCGACCTTATCTGCGGCACTTGTGCAAGATCATGGCTCTAGCTAAACGCATCATTCCCTGTCTCGACGTGACCGCCGGGCGCGTCGTGAAGGGCATCAATTTTGTCGAACTGCGCGACGCGGGCGACCCCGTCGAAATCGCGTGGCGCTACAACGATCAGGGTGCCGACGAACTCACCTTTCTCGACATCACCGCCACCTCCGATCAGCGCGACCTGATCCTGCCGATCATCGAGGCGGTTGCCTCGCAGGTCTTTATCCCGCTGACAGTGGGCGGTGGCGTGCGCGCCGTCGAGGACGTGCGGCACCTGCTCAACGCCGGCGCGGACAAGGTCAGCATGAACTCCTCGGCGGTCGATAATCCGCAGCTGGTGGCCGACGCGGCCGGCAAGTACGGCTCGCAGTGCATCGTGGTGGCGATTGACGCCAAGCGCGTGTCGAGCGAGGGTGAGGCGCCGCGCTGGGAGGTCTTCACCCACGGCGGGCGCAAGGGCACCGGGCTTGACGCGATCGAATGGGCACGCAAGATGGCCGTGCTCGGTGCCGGCGAGATCCTGCTGACCAGCATGGACCGCGACGGCACCAAGTCCGGCTTTGACCTGGCGCTCACGCGCGGCGTGTCCGACGCGGTGCCGGTGCCGGTGATCGCCTCGGGCGGAGTCGGCTCGCTGCAGCACCTGATCGACGGCATCGTCGACGGCCACGCCGACGCGGTACTGGCAGCCAGCATCTTCCACTACGGCGAACAGACGGTCGGCGAGGCGAAGCGCTTCATGGCCGATCGTGGCATTCCGGTGAGGCTCTGATGACCACGCAAACCTCCCAGGCTGCGCCGCAGCAAGCCTGGCTCGACAAGGTCCGCTGGGACGACAACGGCCTGGTGCCGGTGATCGCGCAGGAGCTCGGCAGCAACGACGTGCTGATGTTCGCCTGGATGAATCGCGAGGCTCTGAGCAAGACTGTCGAAACCAGCCGGGCCGTTTACTATTCGCGTTCGCGTCGGTGCCTGTGGTTCAAGGGCGAGGAATCGGGGCATGTGCAGCATGTGTACGAGGTCTGGCTCGATTGCGACGAGGACATCGTGCTGCTCAAGATCGAGCAGGTATCGGGCATTGCCTGCCATACCGGCCGGCATTCCTGCTTTTTCCAGAAATTCGAGGGCACCGTGGAAGGCGGCGACTGGGTCGCGGTCGAGCCGGTGCTGAAAGATCCCGAGCACATCTACAAATGACGCAGACCACCAACGATATGCTGCTGCGCTTTGCGGCCGTGATCGACAGCCGCAAGGGCGGCGATCCTGAGCAGGCCTACGTGTCGCGTCTGTTCCACAAGGGCGACGACGCAGTGCTCAAGAAGATCGGCGAGGAAGCCACCGAAGTGGTGCTGGCCGCCAAGGACGTGCGCCAGGGCGGCGCGTCCACGGCGCTGGTCGACGAAGTGGCCGATCTCTGGTTCCATTGCCTGGTGATGCTGTCGCATTACAAACTGAGCCCGGCCGACGTGCTGGCCGAGCTGGAACGCCGCGAGGGCCTCTCGGGCCTCGAGGAAAAGGCGCTGCGCAAGCGCCGCGAGCGTGAGGAAGGCGACGGTTGAGCGTTCTCGCGCCCTGTGTCGATCATGTCCTCAAACGGAGGTAGCA
>JAYFSB010000016.1:0-12039 GCA_040946865.1 Burkholderia sp. | reverse complement strand
AGAGCGGCAATTGGCACTTCGGCATGAAGCTGCACATCGGCGTCGATAGTCGAAGCGGCCTGGCTCACAGCGCGGTGATAACGGCGGCCAACGTCCATGACAAGCACGCGATGCTGCAACTGCTGCATGGGCAGGCGCGGCGTGTCTACGGCGACAATGCCTACGCGAATCAGAAGGCACTGATTCATGGCAAGGCACCCAACGCGTGCGACTTCACGAATCGGCGCACGCGTCGCAACGGCGTAGTCGACGAGGTGGCGCGACGCAAGAACCGCAACAAGTCGAGGATTCGGGCTCGCGAAGAATGCGAACCGCGCCTTCGTCGCCCTGTCGCTGGCCAACGTTTATCTGTGCCGCGCACGATTGATGGCACAGGTGCGTCCGTAATGAGCGAGAACCAGGCCTGGAGCCCGCCGACCATCTGAATGGCACCCAGGACGACCGACAACAAACCAGGACAACTTCGTTCATGAGCGATTCGCTTCGCAGCCGCATCGAAATCGATGCCGTTCACGAACCACGGATCGCTGATACCCAAAGTCGTCTCGAACAACTTACTATGCATGACTACCGTCGCTCACGTGCAAATCGGGCAATTTACCACCCACTCGAAATTCAATAGAGGCAGATGTTCCTGATCCGGATCGGCTTCGGCTCGAAGGCCGTGGTCACCGGCGACACCACCCAGATGACCTGCCGCGCCGCCACAAGAGCGGGCTCACTGAGGCACAGCAGGTGCGCGGCATCGGGCTCACGCGCTTCACCAGCGCCGACGTAGTGCAGCATCCGATGGTCGCGCGGATCGTCGAGGCCTATGACGATGTCTACACCCAGCACAAGGACGACTGAAACACGACTGGGCTGGGGCCCTTGTGTGGCGGCCGCGCCGGCCGCCACACAAGGCGTTTCCAGCGAACGAAACGGCTGGCCGTTTGGTGTATGCTCAGGCGATTTCGTTCCACGCCACGAACATGGTCGCAAACATGACAACATGAAATCCTCCCGTTCCCACAAGTCCCGTAAGCCTCACCAGGCCGCCGCGCCGAGCGCGCCGCGCGTATCGCTGTTCGACGCGCGCGGCAAGGTCAAGTCGGTCGAGACACAAGGCCTGCGCATCGATTTTCCCGACGGCCGCGCGCTGATGTTCGACCTGTCGGGTGCCTCGGGCGAAGCCTCGATCCCGATCGTCGCGCAGCATGCCGATGCCGGTCAGCGCGTGACCCTGACCCTGCGTCCGGGGTACTACGACAGCCTGACGCTGTCGGTCGGCGACGAACCCTCGCCCGAAGGCGACAGCACGCTGGCCGCCGGCTCCGACACGGAACCGGCGAGCGAGCCTGAGCTCGAGCTGGTGGTGCAATACGGCGACGAGATCGCCACCTCGCAGCGCAAGAAGCTGCCCAAGCCCAAGCTGATCGCCGAATGGTTGTCCACCGCGCTGTTCTCCGACGCGCAGCTGACGGTGCGTTTCGTCGGCGAGAAGGAAGGCCGCGAACTGAACGGCGGCTACCGCAAGAAGGACTACCCCACCAACGTGCTGACCTTCGCCTACGACCAGGCGTCCGACGGCACCACCATCGGCGACCTGGTGCTGTGCTGCCCGGTTGTCGAGAAGGAGGTGGCCGCGCAGGACAAGCCGCTGGTGGCCCACTACGCGCACCTGCTGGTGCACGGCGCGCTGCACGCGCAGGGGTATGACCACGAGCGCGGCGAGGAAGACGCCGCCGAGATGGAAGCGCTCGAGATCGACATCCTCGCCAAGCTCGGTTTCCCGCCCCCTATCTGGTAAGGCCCGGGGCCATCGCGCCAACCGCTCTTTCCTCCGACCAACCCAAGCCGCCTCCTCTGGCCGATAAAATTCCGTGAGCACCCCGATTCCCGCCCCCAACGCCTACCCACCCCCCATCGGCAGCGGCCGGCTGCTCAGCGAGGGTGAACTCGCCAGCTCGCTGGACACGAGCCTCGCCGACTGGGATCGCCGCTCCGACCTCTGGCTGTTCGGTTATGGCTCACTGATCTGGAACCCGGGGCTACCGACCGTCAAGAAGGTGCATGGCCGCGTGCACGGCTACCATCGCGGGCTCTATTTGTGGTCGCGCGTGAACCGCGGCACGCCGGAGCAGCCCGGCCTAGTGCTGGCGCTTGATCGCGGCGGCTCCTGCAGCGGCGTGGCGTTCCGAATCGCCGGGTCGAGCGTGATGCCGCATCTCGAAATGCTCTGGAAGCGCGAGATGCCGATGGGCTCGTACCGGCCTGCCTGGCTGCCCTGCACGCTGAGCACCGGCCAGCGCGTGCGGGCGCTGGCCTTCGTGATGCGCCGCGAGGTGCCCACCTATACTGGCAAGCTGTCCGATGAGGTGTTCCGCGCCGTATTCGGCTCCGCCGAGGGCCGCTACGGCACCACCCTCGACTACGTGACGCGCACCGTCGCCGCGCTGCGCGAGAGCGGGATTCCCGATCGCGCGCTGGAAGCACTGCTGGCGCGCTGCGCCTGAACCTCCCCGGCGGTTGGGCGGCTGCAAGCCGCGATTTTTTGCCCGCCTTGGGCCCGCGCCGATTCGGGGTTAGGCTTGTTGGGGCCCAGCGTCGCCGGGCCGACCACCGCGTCCGCCATTCGGGAGACATGGCAGCGCCACGCCCTGGGTGTATCGTTGGCAACTCCGTGACAACGCGCCCGCGCGCACGCGCCTGCCGGGCGCACCACCGCACCACCATGAACGATTTGTATCCCAGTCGAGAGTCCACCGGCAAACCTCCTGAAAAGCGCTCGCTGCTCGAGCGCCTGACCGACTTCATCTCGCCCGAGTCCGAATCGCACGGCGAGCTGCTCGCAATCTTCCAGGAAGCGCATGAACGCAACCTGATCGACGCCGATTCGCTCTCGATAATCGAGGGCGTAGTCCAGGTTTTCGATCTCTGCGCGCGCGACATAATGGTGCCCCGCGCCCAGATGGACGCGATCAACATCGCCGGCAAGCCCGAGGATTTTATCCCCTTCGTGCTCGAAAAGGCCCACTCGCGCTATACCTCGTCTACGAAGAGGACCGCGATAACGTGATCGGCGTGCTGCGCTCGGCCGTGTTTATCCCGGAATCGAAGCATCTGAACCTGCTGCTGCACGACTTCCACGTGAACCGCAACCACCTCGCGATCGTGGTAGACGAATACGGCCGCTACCGCGTGCGCGCGCTGACCAAGATCACCCAGTTCAACGAGACGTTCGGCACCGATTTCCCAGACGACGCGGTCGATACCATCGGTGGCCTGATCACCCACCATTTCGGCCGGGTCCCTCATCGCGGCGAGAAGCTGCGACTGGGCAAACTGATCTTCGAGATCCAGTGCGGCGACATACGTCAGATCCACGTGCTGCTGGTGCGCCGCGATCCGCTCGCCGGCCGCCGAAGCGAATCGGCCAGCGACGACGACTATTGTCCGACCTCCTTAACTCCTCCACCCTTCAACCACATGGCCGAATCGTTCCCGACGACCCACGCCCTGCCCGACTGGCACTTCCCAGCCGCACTGCTCGCCGGCGTGGCCAATACCCTCAGTTTCGCCCCGACCCCATATGGCGGCTGGCTCCAGCTGCTGGTGTTCATATGGCTGTTCGCCCAGCTCGCGCGCAGCGGCACGCGCTGGCAGGCCACGCTGACCGGTGCCGCCTTCGGCTTCGGCAACTTCCTGTCCGGCATCTGGTGGCTGTACATCAGCATGCACGTGTATGGCGAGATGGCCACCTGGATCGCGGGCGGCGCGCTGGTGCTGTTCTGCCTGTACCTAGCGCTCTATCCGGCGCTGTCTGCGCTGGCCTGGGCACTGGCCTCGGGCAAGCGCGCCGGGCGACCGTTCGCGCCGAGCTGGCACGGTGCCTTCGCGTTCGCGAGCGCCTGGGCGCTCGGCGAATGGGCGCGCGGCACGGTGTTCACTGGCTTCCCGTGGCTGGCCAGCGGTTATCCGCAGGTGGACGGCCCGTTCGCCGGCTACGCGCCGCTGGTCGGCGTCTACGGGATCGGCTGGGTGCTGGCGCTATTCGCGGCGCTGGTGGTCAATGCGATCGTGCGTGCCAGCGACAGACAGGACGGCACGCGCGGCGGCGCGCTCGCGCCGGCCGCGCTGGTGGCCGCCGGCCTGCTGCTGCCACTGGTGCCCTGGACCAAGCCTGAGAATCAGCCGCTGCGAGTACGCCTGCTGCAGGGAAACGTCAAGCAGAACGTCAAGTTCGAGCAGGCCGGCATCGACGCGGCGATCAAGATGTACACCGGGATGATCACTGAGAAGCCGGCCGACCTGGTGGTCACGCCCGAGACGGCGATCGCGGTGATAATCCAGGACATTCCGCTGCCGTTCGCCAAAGCTGTGCGTGGCTTCGTCGACAAGACCGGCACCTCGGTACTGTTCGGCGCGGTCGGCGACAAGGTTCTGCCCGGCGGTAGCCTCGTCGACTACACCAACAGCCTGTACGGCGTAACGCCGGGCTCGACCGACATCTATCGCTACGACAAGCACCACCTGGTGCCCTTCGGGGAGTTTATCCCCTGGGGCTTCCACTGGTTCGTCAGGCTGATGAAGATGCCGCTCGGCGATTTCGCGCGCGGCGCGCCGGTGCAGGCACCGTTCCTGGTCCACAACCAGCCGGTGATGGCCGATATCTGCTACGAGGACATCTTCAGCGAGGAGATCGCCGCCACCGTGCGCGACAACGCGCCCTCGCCGGGCATCCTCGTCAACATCACCAACCTCGCCTGGTTCGGCGACACAATCGCGCTCGACCAGCAGCTGCAGATCGCGCGCATGCGCTCGCTCGAAACCGGCCGGCCGATGCTGCGCGCGACCAATACCGGCATGACCGCCGCGATCGACGCGCACGGTCGCGTGATCGGGCGTCTCAAGTCCTTCACGCTGGGCTCGCTCGACGTTACCGTTGAGGGCACCCAAGGCATCACGCCCTTCGTCGCCAGTGGCAACGCGATCATGCTCGCGATTGCCCTGGTGCTGCTCGCCTTCGGGCTACTGGCCGGCCCGCGCCTGCGTCGTAAGCGATCCGTAAAAATACCTCTTACACCGCGCCGGCCGATCGGCTAACGCGATCAGGCCTCCGGTTTGCGAGCGAGCTTGCCAAGCTTGCAAGGCAGCAGCGCTTCGTAGTCGTTGACCGTTTGCGCGAGCGGCAGCGGCGCCTTGAACAGGTCGATGAGATACTGATAGACGTCGACATTGTTCGCCTTGCACGTCTCGATCAGCGGGTACAGATTCAGGCTTGCCTTCGCTCCGGCCACCGTGTCGCTGAACAGCCAGTTCTTTCTTCCGAGAACAAACGGACGGATCAAATTCCTAGCTCTCTTGAAATTTGAGTGGGTTACGCAATATGTGGGTTGATCTTCGAGAAGTCGAGCTGGCCGACGATCAGAAACAGCACGGCGCGCATGGTCGTGAGGTTGTGGTGTTATACCCCGCGCCCCTTTCGCTTGGCGGCCCCTGGAAGAGTCCGTTGATGGCTCCAGGAAGCCGTTGGTCTGACGCGTCTGGATCCAGGCGACGCTGCCGGCGAAATGACTTCGGATTATGTGGGCGACGTCCTTCATCGGATCGTCTTTCGAGCGCATGACGTTGAGTTATTGTCAAAAGTGGTGTACGGGGGACAGACGGAATGTTGAGAAGGCGGTGGCGGTTTAGCTGAGAATGTTGCGTGTTAGAAGCACAACCAGCGAACCCAGCGGGAGCCGGAACCGGCCACTATGAAAAAAGTCTACGAAAGAAGCGAACAGCGGTAAAGCAGAAACGAAGAGCGTGCTCGACGAGCTAATCCAGCAGGGTACGTAACAGAGATGATCCAGCAGACAGTTGAAACGGAGCTTGCCGCTATGTTAGAGCAGTACAGCAACGTGAAATCGATTGAGGGCCGATGCGCCGTTGTGCGTAACGGCTACCTGCCCGCTCGGGCTCGGGCATCCACTTCACTTCAATTCGGCGGTCGTGCCGCCGTACGTACGAAAGTCGGCGCGCGTGTCGGCGGCGCTGCCGTGCTGTACCTGCGCAGCATCTCGATGGGTGGCATGAGCGAGGCGCTGGGCATCATGCTGGGTGGCGAGGTTGTGCAGGCATGTCGCCAAACATGGTGAGGCGGCTCAAGGCGCAGTGGGCTGGCGGCATTCACACCGGCGTACGCAGTGACGATTCGGACGACCAGTGCCTACTGGTGATCATCGGCGTGACGCCGGGAGGCGAGAAAGAGCGTGTGGCGATTGGCGACGGCTACCGGGAGTCGAAGGAGTCGTGGTGTGAGTTGCTGCTGGATCTGAAGAAGCGCGGCCTGCCGGCTGGTCCATTGCTCGCGTGCGGCGACGGCGCAATGTAAGCGTCCCGTGAACCCGCACTTATGGATTTGAAGAAAATGAGGTACAGGTAGCGTTTTCAGCTTGCTGGAGATGCACTGGGCTGAGTTTGGCACATCGAAGCGGCGCAACGGGAAGGCAAGACGTTGTCGTCGTATGCGCGGGAGCATGGACTCTCGGTGCACGGTCTGTATAAAGCGAGGCGACAGATGTGAGCGGCGACCGACACGACGCAGAAGAAGGCACGCAAGCCAACGGGAATGACGCGGGATGCTGTCTCAGCGTTCGTCGAAGTAAAAGTGAGTTTGGCACTGAGCGGTACCCCGCCATTCACGCGCTGTTGTGGGCGCATCTGCCCAACGGCGTGAGCGTCGAGTTCTTGCGTACGAGCGCCGACGTTGATCTGCTGACGGCGATGATGAATTCGTTGGAGAGGACAGCATGTTCCGCTTCGACGACGAAGTGAAGGTGTACTTGCATCGGGATGCAATCGATTTCCGCAAGAGCATCAACGGGCTGGCGGTGCTGGTCGAGCAATCGATGAAGCTCGACCCGTTCTGGCGAGTGGTGTACAGATTCCGCCACCGTCGGGCCGATCGTATCAAGTTGATGCGGTACGAGCGAAACGGGGTTTGGGGCTATTGATGAAACGGCTGTAAGCGCCTCGGCATGGCCGTCATAGACACCAGCAAAGATTGACGCCAAAGTGGTGTCCATCATGTTCGAAGTGATGGACACCACCTTGTTAGACACAGAGAAGCTGGGTAGTCGCAAAGGACGCCCGAACCATAGTCCTGAATTCCGGCATCGCATCGCAATCGCCGCGTGCGAGCCAGGTGTTTCAGTCGCTGAACTGGCCAGCGAGCATGGTCTGAATGCGAATCTGGCGGGCACCCGTATCGTGCCGCGCAAAGGACGTCAGAGGCAACGCTGCTGCCAGTGACGGTCGTGAGCGATATGAGGCCGGAAGTCATCGCAGCGTCACCAATCAAACCGGAGATCGCGAAACTGGCCGTACTCGTTGCACGATTGAAGTCCAGATCGGACGAGCGGTGGTCAAGGTCGACGGCGTTGTCGACCTTGATGTACTGCGAACCGTATTGCATGCAAAGCCTGCGATCATGATCTCTTTGCCTACCGGTACACGTATCTGGCTTGTGGCGGACATCACCGATATGCGTTTCAGATTCTAGGAACTGGCTGCGAAAGTACAGACAGCGCTCGAAGAAAATCCGCTGGGTGGCCCCTATTTATCTTCCATGGATGCCGCGGCGATCTCGTCAAGATGCTGTGGGCCACTGATGACGGGTTCTGGCTGCTTGCAAAGCGGTTGGAGCGAGGTCGGTTTATCTGGCCGCAGACCGACGGTGGCAAGATCCATCTGACGAGCGCTCAGTTGTCAATGTTGCTCGAGGGCATCGATTGGCAACAACCTCGGCGCACCGTCGCGCTGGCGATGTTGTAACCCGCGCGAAAGCGCTTATAAACATGCGACGCATGTCCGATCATGCGCCACTTCCTGATACCGTTGCCGAGCTCCATGCCCTAGTGCTCGAGCAGCAGGCATCGATCGAAGAACAACAAGCCTCGTTCGAGAAAATGGTGCAGGAGCTGGCTGCGCGTGATCAGGAGATCGAACGCCTGAAGGCGCTAATCGACAAGCTCAAACGCATGCACTTCGGTCGCACTCGATCGCCAGATCGAGAACCTTGAAACCCGGCTCGAGGATCTGACGGCCGGGCGCGGCGCTGTCGATGTGCAGCATGCGAAGATGGGCAAGGACAAGGCCGCGAGCAGGAAGGAACCCGTTTCGCGGATGCCACTGCTGCCGCTCGCCGATATCGTCGTGTCGAAGTTCGCGGATCATCAGCCGCTGTATCGGCAAGCGGAGATCGCTGCGCGCGACGGTATGACGCTTGATCGTGCCAGCATGGGCCGCTGGGTCGGCCAGATCGCCGTTGCAGACCGCTGATCGAAGCGATCCCAGCGCTACACGTTGCGGCCCGGCACATTGCACACTGACGATACGCCGGTCGCCGTGCTCGCGCCAGGCAACGGGAAGACCCTGACCGGTCGGTTCTGGGTCTACGCACGCGACGATCGCCGCTCGGGCTCGACTGAACCGGCTGGTATGGTTCGACTTCTCGTCGGACCGCAAGGCGTCCATCCTCAAACCCGGCTCACGGCATTCTGCAGGCGGATGCCTACGCCGGCTTCGATCAACTGTACGCGAGTGGCGATATCCATGAGGCAGCGTGCTGGGATCATGCCCGGTGCAAGTACTACGACGTCCACGCGAACACGCCGAGCTCGGACACCCAGACATTGTTCGCGATGATTGGCGAGTGCTACGGCATCGAAGCCGATATCCGGGGCAAGCCACCCGATGAGCGCCTGCGCGTACAACCGGAAAAGGTCAAGCCGCTGCTCGCCACATTCGAGGCAACGATCAGGGAGAAGCTCGCGACGCTGTCGACCAAGTCCACACTAGCCAAAGCAATCAACTACTCATTGAACCACTGGGCAGCGCTCGTGTTCTACTGCGAAGATGGCCGGGCCGAGATCAGCAACGCGCTTGCCGAGAATGTCCCCGGACGCAAGCATGATCTGTTCGTTGGCTCTCCCACCGGAGGCGAGCGGGACTGCTTGCAATGTACAGTCTGATCGGGACGTGCAAGCTCAACGGCATCAATCTGTGCGCCTATCTGGAATACGTCCTGGCCCACATCGCTAATTACCTCATCCACGCATCGACGAGCTGCTGCCCTGGAATGTCGCGGGCAAGCTGAAGTTGGCCGCCATTCCTCCGTCCACTACCTGATTGCCGACTAGATCCAGATAAATCGTGTCCACGATCTCACGTGATCCACACAAATTACACATACTCATCATCTTGCCTCACGCGCGTGCGAATGGGGGGACCGGCCTTGCCGAGTCGCTTACGGCTTACGCATTTTTCATGCTGGCGAGTTCGGCAGGAACCCGCCGCAAGTTGCCACAACCTTACTGAATCTTCGCCTGCGCGCGTAGCTTCTCTTCAAACGCCTGCAGCTTCTGCTGCACCATCTGCTGCGCCAGCTGCGTCTTGATTTGCTCAAACGGCGGCGGCGCGATCGTGCGAACGTCGTCGACACGAATGATATGCCAGCCAAACTGCGTCTTGACCGGCTCGCCCGTCATCTGCCCCTTCTGCAGATGCGTCGCCACATTCGCAAATTCCGGCACGAACGACTTCGGATCCGCCCAATCCAGATCCCCGCCATTCTTGGCCGAACCCGGATCCTTCGAGAACTGCTTGGCCAGGTCCTCGAACTTTGCTCCGGCCTTGATCTTCGCGATCAGATCTTTGGCCTGCTGCTCGTTGTCGATCAGGATATGATGCAGGTGATACTCGCTGCCCGTCCCGCCCTTGGCCAGCTTGTCATACTTGGCTTTGACCTCGGCGTCGCTCAGCTGGTTCTTCTTCACGAAGTCCTCAATCAGCGCGCGCAGTACCACCGTCTGCTGGGCGATCGCCACCTGCTGCTTCACGTCGGCGCGGTTCGGTAAGCCTTCCTTCAGCGCTTCCTGCATCAGGATCTCGCGGTTGACCAGCTCCTGGCTGACCATCTTACGCAGCTGATTGGAATCCTGCTGGCCTTGCTGGACGAGCTGAGAAACCATCGCGCCGATGCGCGCTTTGGGGATCGGAGTGCCGTTCACCACGGCGACGTTCTGGGCGAAGGCCGGTGCGGCGATGAAGGTGGCAGCCGCGACCCACAGACGGGGAGATTTCAGGATCATCGGAAAGAAGCCTTTATTGAATTTCGAGTGGGTGATAAATTGCCCGATTTTGCATCGTTAGCGACGGTAGTCATGCATAGCAAGTTGTTCGAAACGGTTTTGGGTATCAGCGATCCGTGGTTTGTGAACGGCGTCGATTTCGACACGGCTGCGAAGCGGTTGACGGTCAACATCGATTTCGTTGCCGGCAGGCGCTTCCCACATCCAGAGATCGCCGGCGGCCATCTCGTGCACGACACCGTTGTCAAGCGCTGCCGGCACTTGAACTTCTGGCTCTCTTGAAATTTGAGTCGGTTACGCGACATGTGGGTTGATTTTCGAGAAGTCGAGCTTGCCGCTTGCCGGCGATCAGAAACAGCACGGTGCGCATGGTCGTGAGGTTGGTGTATCATTCCGCGCGCCTTTCGCTTGGCGCGCCTGGAAGGAGTCGATTGATGGCTTCCAGGAAGCAGTTGGTCTGACGCGTCTGGGTCCAGTCGACGATGCCGTCGACATGACTGCGGATCATGCGGGCGACGTCCTATGCGGGCGACGTCCTTCATCGGAAGGACCTTCGAGCGCATGACGTTCATGCACCACTGCTCGAGCATGTCGCCGACGACGTTGATCTGCTTGTGATCGAGAATCTCCCGAAGTTGCTCGCGATAGCGCCACGCGCGGGCGGTCTGCTTGGTCGTGACGTTACGTTCATGATCAGAGCATCGAGATCGGCGCATTGCGCGGCGGTCAGCCGGTCGATCCTTCAGCAGGTTCGTCTCGACGCCTTTGATGAACGCGGGCGACATGTCAATGCTGACCGACGTGGTCTGCTCGAGCTCTCCACCATGCTCGCGCAGGCCCGCGACGAACGCTTCAACGGATTGCTGATACCCAAAGCCGTCTCGAACAACTTGCTATGCATGATTATTGTCGCCCACGTGCAAATCGGGCAATTTATCACCTATTCGCAATTCAACAGAGGCGAACTTGTTCCAGCACGATTGCTTTCTCGAAGTGCGCACGCCTCGCATCAAGCTGCCTGACGGTGGCGTGGCGCTCGTCGAGTCCGAGTGGGCTGACAAGCTCAAGGGCTTCATGCTACTGTGCGAGGCAATGGTGCCAAGATCTGTTGGCATTTAAAAAATGTGTTTATATCCTGTCTTTTTTGTAACGAGACAGGATGGTACGAACGTTACTGAGCGACAAAGTATGGAACAAAGTTTAAGCTATCCTGCCGGGCAAGGATAGGCGACCGTGGCCGAACGGCATCCAACAATCGCTGGTTCCTCGAAGCAGTGCTGTGGATTGCCCGAACCAGCAGTCCATAGCGCGATCTTCCAGCGGAATTCTGGCCGATGGCATACGGTATATATCCGTTTATATCCGTTTCTCGCGCTGGCGAAGCCAGGGTATCTGGCCGCGGGTGGCGAATGCTTTGGCAGGCGAGACGGAAATCGAGCACATCCTTATCGATTCGACGATCGTGGGAGCGCACCAGCATTCGGCCGGGACCTTAAAAAAGTGGGCCGCAAGCGCTCGGACCTTCCCGAGGCGGACTGAGACCAAACTGTATTTGGCGGCGGATTCGAAGGGTCGCCCGTTGCGACTGATCGTCACTGAAGGATAGATTGCCGACATCTCGTGCGCGGCGCAACTGGTTGCGCATCTGTGCACCAGAGCTGTTATCGCAGACAAGGGCTACGATGCTGACCACTTCGTGCAACGAATTCGAGCCAGCCGTGCAAAAGTCATGATCCCCCCGCGTGTGAATCGCAAGACAAAACGCCGCTACAACCGTGTGCTACCGTACACGCAATCTGGTCGAACGGTTCTTCAATCGCATTAAGGCAATGCTGATCAAGTGCCTGCATTCATGATGTCGTCAAGCCTGCGAAGCGAATCGATCATGAACGAAGTTGTCCTGGTTTGTTGTCGGTCGTCC